>JAITHO010000190.1 GCA_031279915.1 Tannerellaceae bacterium | reverse complement strand
TCTTCAACAAGATTCGGCAAGCCCTCCCTTCGTATAGCTACCTGTATCTCGGCGACAATGCACGTGCTCCGTACGGCGCCCGCTCGTTCGAAGTGGTGTATCGCTTTACGCTGCAAGCCGTGCAGCGACTATTCAGCGAAGGATGCCAATTAGTGATACTCGCCTGCAATACCGCCTCAGCAAAGGCACTTCGCACAATTCAGCAAAAAGACCTCCCCGAAATAGATCCAGCGCGGCGAGTGCTCGGCGTTATCCGGCCAACCGTCGAAGCAATAGATGCCATCAGTCGCAGCAAGCACGTCGGAGTGCTTGGCACTAATGGCACAATCTCGTCCGAATCATATAATATAGAAATCAAAAACCTTTTCCCTCATATCATCACAACCGGCGAAGCTTGTCCAATGTGGGTTCCTCTGGTCGAAAACAAAGAATTTGCTTCGCCGGGGGCTGATTTTTTTGTCAAGAAACATATAAATCACATCCTCAATGTTGATCCGCTCATCGACACTCTCATCCTTGCCTGCACACACTATCCGCTTCTCATCGGCAAAATTGTACAATACCTACCGGCCGGCGTATCTATTTTCGAACAAGGCGAATATGTAGCCCGCAGCCTGGTAGACTACTTACGGCGGCATCCTGAAATGGATAGCAGGCTTGAGAAGCAAGGACGTTGTAGATTCATGACAAGCGAATCCAGAGAAAAATTCACAGAAACAGCTTCCGTCTTTCTCAATCAATCTGTTGAGGTGGAACAAATCACTTTGGGATGAAGCAGCTTGTTGCATTCTCCATCTGGCTCAGCCTTGCTTACCCTATCATCGGGCAGGAGGATCTCAACAAATATTTTTTTTCTAAAGGATTAGTTGATGTAACCGGCATCGATGCATCGCTGAAGGTGGAGCTTCGTTATGCCGGCATCGACAATTTTCTCGGTGAGGCTGTTTACCGGCAAATATCCGGCGCATGGTTGCATCCGGAAGCCGCAGCCAAACTTGTGAAAGCTCAGGCCTTGCTCAAAGTACGTCGCCCAGAATATTCGCTCCTTATTTATGACGCTGCCCGCCCCATGTCGGTTCAGCGAGCCATGTGGAATTTGGCTCGGAAAGCCGGCAAGGCTAAATATGTTAGCAATCCGGCCAATGGAGGCGGTCTTCACAATTACGGGATGGCCGTTGACCTCACCATAGTCGACGCTTCAGGGCGACCGCTCGACATGGGCTCTCGCTTTGATCACTTCGGCTCTGAATCGCATATTAATGATGAAGAGAATCTGCTGCGATCGAGGAAGATTAGCTCCGAAGCATACGCGAATCGTCGCCTTCTCAGAACCATAATGCGCCAAGCTGGATTCCGCACCATCTTATACGAATGGTGGCACTTCAACGCCTGTTCGCGCGAAGAAGCTAAAGCCCGGCTGCCTCTACTGTAATTTTGCTCCTGCAAGCCAATAGACTTGTGCTGCTTAGTTTGCATTTAGGGGGCTGCCGATTTATCATCAAAAGCTGGACAAATAAGTTCACGAGCTGCATCTTTGAGGTCAAACTTGCAAAGGAATATGCGAGTTGAGCGGCACAAGTTGTGCATTGAATCTCTCGTATTAGAGTTCCTGTCAACTTGCTAATGGAGGGCTTGAAGCTTGCTCGGCCTACAACGGAAAAAGCCTCTCGGTATGGAGAGGCTTTTTGGGGGGATGGGGATTGGGGGGAGCGGTAGGCGAGATTCGAACTCGTGACCCTCAGCTTGGGAAGCTGATGCTCTACCGACTGAGCTACTACCGCGGGCTTTCGTTGGGCAAATATAGAGAATATTTCGTTTTTGCTACCTTTGCGCGACTAAAAATTCGTATACTTTAAGCATGGATAAACTCTCAGTAATAAAAGTTGGAGGCAAGGTTGTGGAGGAGCTTCAATCGCTCGAGTCTTTGCTGCATGACTTTTCTTCTATAAAAGGCTATAAGATTCTTGTTCATGGCGGGGGGAGGTCGCTCTCTCGCCTGGCTGATCGTTTGGGTATAGAGACTCGGATGACGAACGGCCGGCGCATTACTGATGCGGCTACTCTTGAGCTTGTGGCGATGGTGTATGGCGGTTTGGTGAACAAGCGGATCGTTGCACAGCTTCAGGGGCTTGGTGTGAATGCGATTGGATTGTCGGGGGCGGATCTGAATATTATTCGTTCGGTGAAGAGGCCGGTGGGGGAGATTGACTACGGATTCGTGGGCGACGTTGAGGAGGTTAATGCCTCTGCGCTTGCATCGCTTGTGATGCAGGACATTGTTCCGGTCTTAGCTCCGCTGACGCACGACCGAGGCAGTTTGCTGCTCAACACTAATGCTGATACGATTGCAGCGTCGGTGGCGAAGGCCATGGCGGGGCTGTATGAGGTGGAGCTTATTTATTGCTTTGAGAAGAAGGGAGCGCTTGCCGACGAGAATAATGACGACAGCCTAATTCCCGAGCTCAACCGATCTATGTTTGTCGACTACGTAAACAAAGGCGTGATACGGGGCGGCATGATTCCTAAGCTGGAGAATGCATTCGATGCTATTACGTGGGGAGTGAGATCTGTTCGCATCACTCAGGCATCGGATTTACTGTCAATGTCTGGCACTTTCATCCGATGATGACCAGCGAGAAGTGGAAGGGGCACGGCTTGATACTGCTCGTGAACATTCTCTTTGCCGTCAATCTTCCGATATCCAAATATCTTATTCCCTCGCATGTTAGTCCGGAGGCTTTAACGCTGATGCGCTCCGTATTTGCTTGCGCTATGTTTTGGTTGACCTCGATGTTTGTTGGTCGGGAGCGGATGGAGCTCAAGGATATGGGACTGTTGTTTGTGTGCGCTCTGTGCGGAGTGACGCTGAATACTGCCCTGTTCATGACCGGACTGAATCTGACTTCGCCGGTTGACGCATCAATCATCTCCACTGCCGGCCCGATCTACGTTATGCTCCTTGCGGCCCTTATCCTTAAGGAACCTATCACTTGGATGAAGGCAGCCGGAGTGGCCTTGGGAGTTTGCGGCGCTCTGCTCATGATCCTTACTGCTGCCGGCGGAGGGGGAGGCGGCGAGGACGGCATAGGCGGAGTGATACGCATCGCCCTCAGCAATCTGCTCTACTCCATATATGTGGTTCTCTCGCGTCCGTTGAGCCGGAAGTACTCGGCTATCACGATCATGAAGTGGATGTTTCTTTTCTCCACCCTCATGCTATTTCCCTTCATGTACAAAGGCGTGCTGGAGGCGCCTGTATTTGCCGAAGGCTTGCGACATCCGGCCGACCTGGGAGCGCTGCTGTACGTGCTACTATTCGCAACCTTCATCACCTACGCACTCATACCTATGTCGCTGCGACGATTGCGTCCCACCACTGTCAGCATGTACAACTATATACAACCTATCGTTGCATCTCTCATCGCTATGATGATTGGCCAGGGAAGTTTCACAGGATGGAAATTGCTATCGACCATACTTGTATTCGCCGGCGTTTATATGGTTACGCAGAGTAAGAGCCGCGAGGACGTTGAGAAGGAGCGGGGAAAGCTTATTGAAGAACATCAACAACAAAAATCTATATGACAGCAATACTAAAGAAGATAGCCGTGTACTGCGGCTCAAACGCAGGCGTGCGCGAAGAATACGCCCAGCAGGCATATCTGCTCGGAATGGTGCTTGCCATGCAAGGCATTGATATTATTTGCGGCGGGGGCAAGGTGGGGCTGATGAAATGCGTTGCCGACGGAGCTCTCGACAATGGCGGCAGGGTCATAGGCGTTATTCCCGGATTCCTCAACCGCACGGAGTTGGCCCACGAAGGGCTGAGCCAGATGATCGTTGTGAACACGATGCACGAACGCAAGTACAGGATGAGCGTGATGGCCCAGGCTTTCATTGCCCTGCCCGGAGGATACGGCACCCTCGACGAGCTCTTCGAGATAATCACATGGGCCCAGCTCGGCCTCCATACCAAGCCCGTCGGAATACTTAATACCGAAGGCTTCTACAACTCGCTCCTGAGCTTCCTCGACAACATGAGCGCCCAGGCCTTCCTGAAGCCGGAGCACCGAGAAATGCTGCTCGCCGCCGATAACGTTCCCGACCTCCTGGATCAACTACGGGCATACCAACCCATAGCTACCGGAAAATGGATCTGAGCCCTTCATCGCCCATCCGCCCCGCATCTGCCCCATGAAATTCCCCGCCTGCATAATCGCAATAGCAACCGCATGCTGCCTCGTCCCGCCCGCAACAGCCCAGGAGCACGACGAAGCATCCTTCGGACGGAAGGCGGCGCCTTATATCATATCCGGATCCCTCATCACCTACGGGATACTTGCCCACACGCTGCGCCCATACCGGCTGATCGACGAATCCATAGACAACAAGATGAAGGAACTCAACCTACATACGCGGGCCGACGACTACATCCAGTACGCCCCCCTCGCAGCCATCTACGGAGCCGAACTGCTCGGAGCGAAGGCTCGCCATAACCTACGCGACCGAACCTTCATCTGCGCCACATCTTATCTGCTCACAACCCTCACGGTCAATGCCCTGAAATACTCCGTCGACATTCCCCGCCCAACAGGATCGGCCCATAACTCCTTCCCCTCCGGGCATACGGCCACGGCCTTCACCGGCGCTCACATCCTCTTTCGCGAGTATAAAGACAGCTCGCCCTGGATTGGCATCGCCGGCTATGCAGCAGCCGCCGGCGTAGGCAGCATGCGCGTCATCAATCGCAAGCACTGGTTGGGCGACGTTGCCGCGGGAGCCGGAACCGCCATCCTCTGCGTCGAAGCCTCCTATCTTCTCCTCCCCCTTTTCCGCAAGGTCATCAAGGCCCCCAGCGGCATGGCAATCGTTCCGGTTGTTGGCAGCGATGCCATTGGCATGGGTATGGCTTGCGTATTTTGACAGGATAACGGTTACTTCTAATAATTAGATTTTTCTGCGTTACGCTCCGTCGGCAAAATGCTCATTTACTAAAGTAAACTCCGCTTTTACCTCTGTCGCAAGCCTTGAAAAATTTAATTATTAGAAGTCCCGAAAGCAGTGTTGTATTTGTCGGAAAAAATATTCAGCCTCCAACACACATTGACTTTATGCCGGAAAAACGGTTTGGAAACAGGCACAGGCTGTAGTTGGCTAAAATTTTCTGGCTGGGGCCCAGCGCCAGGGTGTGCCTGGTTTCAGCAGGTTGAATTGGCAAAAAGTCGGGTTGTGTTTGAGGGCAAACAAGTCATGCGGCTCACATACGGGATGTATATTATGTTTCTGCAAAAAAAATTTCTCTCATCCTAGAGCCTGATTTTTCCCAAAAAAAAGTTTTGGAACCAACCTAGTCTCTAGTTTGTGCCCAAAACGTTTTTGGGGAAGAAAAATGCCGCCATTCTGTCGCCAAAACGAATTTAATGAGGCAAAACAGCTGCCATTCTGTCGCAAAATCTTTTTTACGGAGGAATATCAGCCACCAATCTTCCTCCCCAAGGGTTTTTTTGCCTCAATCTAGTCCCTGATTATCCCCAAAACTTTTTTTTGGGACTAAACAGGTACCTAGTTGAGGCGAAATCATTTTTTTGGGAACAGAGATACTGTATTGTCGTTTCCGAAATATTTTGGTGATAGCAACCAAGGCGTAGGTTTATTGTCGATTCTTAATTTTTCATTAAGGTATTAAACCAAATTATAAGCCTGCTGTCTATCCATATACAAAACGAATTATATATTTTAATCATGCGAAACAGCAAAATCATCCCACTATTAGTTTTACTTCTTGCCGTTATGCCAGCAATGATGGCGCAACAGCGATCGGGCGGCGCGAGCGTTGAGATACGCGGTTCAGTCGTCGAGAAGAGTAACCGCGAGCCGGTTGAGCAAGCCACCGTTCGTCTTCTGAGCGTTCGCGACAGCGCCTTCGTGACCGGTGCGGCCAGCGAGCGCAACGGCAGTTTTTCCATCAAGAATGTGAGGGCGGGCAATTATTTAATGCATGTGACTTACGTTGGCTTCGAGCCTGTTTACCAGTTGTTGCAAATCTCCGGTCGCACCAATCCGGTGAACGTTGGTAGGGTAGAAATGCAGGAATCCTCCATCCTGTTGAGCGAAGCCGTAGTTGTAGGCAAAGCGGCCGAAGTTCAGGTCAGGAATGATACCATTGAATATAATGCAGATTCATATAAGGTTCAGGAAGGCGCGGCGCTGGAAGATTTGGTGAAGCGCATGCCCGGCGCCGAGGTGAGCAGCGATGGGAAGATAACGGTCAACGGCAAAGAGATCAAGAAGATATTGGTGGATGGCAAAGAGTTCTTCTCCGACGATCCGAAGGTAGCGTCGAAGAATCTCCCCGCAGCCATGGTCGATAAGGTGCAGGTGGTTGATCGCAAGAGCGACATGACGATGATGACAGGCTTTGACGACGGCAACGAGGAAACGGTTATAAATCTCGTAATCAAACCTGGGATGAAGGAAGGCTGGTTCGGGAATGCCATGGCCGGCTACGGCAGCAAGGAGCGCTACGAGGGTAATGCCATCGTTAATCGCTTTTGGAACAATAATCAGATCACCCTTATGGGCGGGCTGAACAATACGAACAACATGGGCTTCACGGATTTTGCCTCCTCAATGATGCAGGGTGGCGGCGGAGGCAGGATGATGTTCGGCGGAGGCGGGGGCAATGGAATCACCTCCTCGGGCAACGTCGGCCTGAACTTCAGCAGAGAGTTCTCCCCCAAACTTACCATCACCGGCAATATTCGGTACAACGGCACCGATAATACTGCCATCACTAACAGTAGCTCGCAAACATTCCTGCGTGCCGATACAACCCGCTTCACCGATCGCAACTCATCCGGCAACCGCGTTAACGACAACGTGCGCGCCAATGTTCGCATGGAATGGCGTCCGGATACGATGACAACCATAATATTCCGCCCTAACCTCAGCTTCAGCGGCAGCCATATCGCCCAGGAAGAGACATCGAACACCAAGCTCGGGCTCGGACGCAATCCCAGCGAAGCCCACAACAAGCTGAGCGACGTTGAGTCGCGCTCATCGTCCGACGGCAGCGGCATGGGATTCGAAGGCGAGCTCGACATCAGCCGCAAGCTCAACAATAAGGGCCGCGTCTTGAGCGCATCCATCGAAGGCGAATATAATCGCACCAAAGAAGATGGGAAGAACTACTCGAACTCGCTCTACTTCGACGGCACTCCCGACTATCTGATTGATCAGATTTATAGCTACAAGAACTTCAATTACAACTATCGCCTGTATGCATCATGGGTCGAACCCTTAGGCGGCAACAATTTCCTGCAGCTTAGCTATCGCTACTCGCAGCGCAACCAGAGCTCCGATCGGCCAATCTACATGGCCGACGCCAACGGCAACTATACCATACGCGATACGAGCTACATCGAAAAGTACAACTACGACTTCACATCGCAGCGGGCCAGCCTAAGCTTCAAGGCCGTCCGCCCCAAGTACAACTTCACCCTCGGAGCCAACCTCGATCCCGCATCAAGCAAAGGGGAGATATACAAAGACGGAGAGGTAGTCGAAGAAATATCGCGCTCGGTGCTCAACTTCTCGCCCATGCTACAATTTAACTATATGTTCAACCGGCAGTCAAATCTGCGAATAGATTACAACGGACGAGCCAACGAACCGAGCATGACCCAGCTCCAGCAAGTGCGCGACGTAACCGATCCGAACAACATAGTGATTGGCAACAAGGACCTTGATCCCAGTTACAACAACAACCTGAACATCATGTTCAGGCGCTTCCTCCCCGAAAAGCAAACCGCATTCATGCTCATGGCCGGCGGTAATTACACGCTGAACGCCATAGTCAACAACGTAAGCAATCTTCCCGGCGGAGTAAAGCATACAACCTACGCCAACATCGACGGCAACTACAGCGGCAATCTCCGATTCATGATGAACACTCCCCTCCGCTACAAAGAACAGTTCTCAAAGTTCTCCATCAACTCAATGACCATGGGAATGTACGGCAACAGCAATTCGATCATGGACGCCGTCACAAGCAATACCAAATCGCTCACCCTAAGCGAACGCGCCGGCATCGACTATCGTTCCAACTATTTCGACATAGGCCTGAACGCTAACATCAACTTCAACAGCTATCGCTACTCCACCCGCCCAGGCGACAATCTCAACACCTTCCGCTATGGCGTTGGAGGATCCACCTCCCTATACCTATATAATATAGCGCCGGTACTGCCCTTAGTCATAGAGAGCGACATTACATATTCAACCACCTCAGGTTACTCCGACACATATACGCAGAAGGAAACAATGTGGAATGCCTCCATTGCCTCCAAGCCCATCCCAATGCTCAAGGGCACGGGAACATTCCGCATGAAAGTATACGACATCCTCCAGCAGCGAGCCAATATATCCAACTCCTCAACCGACGCCATGTACTCCGAATCCCGCACCAATACGCTAACGAGCTACTTTATACTACACTTCATCTATCGCTTTAGCATATTCAAGGGAGGAGCCAACATGCAAGACGCTTTCGGCGGCAACCGTCGCTTTGAAGACAGAGGCCCAGGCGGCCCGCCTCCAGGCGGAGGACGTCAGGGCGGAGGATTCAGAGGCCCAGGCGGATGATAATAAAGATCTCAACAGAGTTTTAATAGTACGTATTAGTTGCAATAGTAGTAGGAGGCTTCTATCTTGATAGGAGCCTCCATTGCTTTTAATTAAAATGAGGGTATTTCAGCATTCATGCGGTATAACTCATAGACACATCAACCAGCTATCAATGCTAAGCGAAACAGAATTCAAGAGCCTATTCAGCGAACACTTCGACGCAATCCGCACCTACATCTTCTACCGCTGCGGCGATACCATCACAGCCTCAGACGTAGCCCAAGATGTCTTCCTGCGGATATGGGAAAAACGCAACTCGCTAAACCCCGACAACATCAAAGCATTGCTGTACAAGATAGCCTCCGATGCATACGTCAGCAATTACAGGAAAATATGCAGCCAAATGAACTTCCAGCAAAGCATGTCAACGGAAATCCATACCGAGCCTTCTCCCGAAGACATAGCCATGTACAACGAAACCGCCGCCGCATACTCCTCCGCAATCGAGCAGATGCCGGAGATGCAGCGCACAGTATTCCTCATGCACCGCGAAGACGAAATGAAGTACCGCGAGATAGCCGAATGTTTAAGCATAAGCGTGAAAACCGTAGAGAAACATATTAGCGCCGCGCTAAGATTAATGAGAAGCAAACTATTATAAACTCAAAATAAGATGAACGCAAGCGACATAAAAATCAAGCCCAAATGGCCGCAAAGCAAGGAAGATATATGGAACAAAGCCTTCGCCGATTCCTTCGCCAATTCCCCAGTGAACAGCCGCCGCTATCGCATCAAAGTATGGCAATACATAGCCGCCGCTATTATATTGGCTATCGCTATTGCCAACCTTTATTCCGTAACAAGAATATCCTCAGCCGGCGAACATACTGCTATCACATTGCCCGACAATTCGCAGCTAACCTTGAATGCCGGAAGCAGGATAACTTATCGTCCGCTCGGATGGTTTTTAGGTCGAACGTTAAGGCTCGAAGGCGAAGGATATTTCGAGGTAAAGAAAGGCAGTACCTTCAGCGTTATTTCCGGAAAGAATAAGGTGAAAGCGCTGGGGACGGTCTTCAATGTTTATTCCAGGAATGGAAAGTACAGAGTGACTTGTGTTAGCGGAAGCGTAGAAGTTATCAGCGAGCGAGGGTCCGCCATCCTCCGCTCCGGAATGAAGGCAATTTGCGACGGATCGGACATGAAAATAGCTGCCGGACAAGCTCCGGAATGGATGCATGGCAAACTCGTTTTCGTTGAAACTCCACTTGCAGAAGTAATAGCTGAAATCGAGCGGCAATATAATATTAAGGTAGCTACAAGCTCCGAATTAAATCATCTTTATACGGGCAACTTCTCGCAAACGGAACAAGCAGAAACGGTTCTTGAAATAGTTGGAAAGCCTTTCGGTATTACATTCGAAATCGAATAGGTGAACAAACGGATTATCCTTACGATTATGCTGGCTGCGATTGTTTTCACAGGCCGATCGCAAAGCGTCAAAGTTGAGGTTAACAATGTTCCGCTTAGCAAGGTTCTTAGCATGCTGAATGTAGAAATATCGTTTGATGATAAGGCTCTGTCGGGATATAAAGTATCGGTTGCAGAATCGTTCGCAACTCATGAAGATGCTATCGAATGGCTGTTGAGAGATAAACCATTTCATGTGGAGAAAATCGAGAACGTTTACGTTATAGTTCCGGATGCCGTAGGGCGAAAGAATATAATCCCGGTCTATCCTTTTGCCGAAGCGAATAACTCTGTATTCCGTGGCGTAGCGCTCGACAAAGTTTCGTCGGAAGCTTTGGAATATGCGACCATAAGTTTGCTTCGTCACGACGGCAATATTATAGTTGCAGGAGTAACTTCAAGCGATGGAAGTTTCAGGATAGAAAGCAGGGAAATACCTTCCATGATTCGGATTAGTTACTTGGGATATGAGAGTATATCCAAGTACATTTATAGCGCAGGCGACTTAGGGATATTCTTCCTTAAGCCAAGAGAATTTCAGCTAAACGAAACTGTAATAACAGCCGATAATATAATCCGAAAAGGAATCAATCGCTCGAGCTATTTAGTCACACCTCAAATGCGATCAGGAGCAACTAATGCACTGGAGTTATTAGACAGGATTCCGGGAGTATTATTTGATGAAGCATTGGAAACAGTTCTGGTTAATCATCATGCTAATGTGCTGATGATAGTCGACGGAATAGAGCATCAAGCTTCCTACTTTAAGCATTTATCTCCTCACAGAATACATTCGATCGAGCTTATTCATGCTGTGTCCGGACGTTTTGTTTCAGACGATTATGCGGCCATCATTAACTTCATTCTCAAGAAGGATTATAGCGGATACGACATCAATGCATTCCATTCAACTTCATTAAATTTTTCGGGCGATAACAATGCAATAGCTGGGAATCATTCGGGAGTAGGATTGAGTTACTCTGCGGGCAAAATAAACCTATCGGCTTCATGGTCGCACGATGCGGACATCAGGGAAATTTATTCGGACAAATTCCTTCGCTACGATTATTTAAACTTGATTTCTTTGCCGGAAAATGCTCCCAATAATCTCTATAAAAATTCCAATCATACGCTCAACGGAGGGCTTAACTATAAACTGCCTGGCCGGCAATTAATCGGGCTGCAAACTAATTATCTTTCGGGAAATATTGATTCTAAATCGAGATACAGTATGGGATATGCAGATACAATTTTCTCCGATTATAGACGGACTAATGTATCTCGAAATCTTACTATGGCTAAAGCTTTCACGACTACGCTTTATTATCAGGCGCAATTTATCAACAGGCTGCATCTTTATGCTGATTTGTCATACAATTATTACTACAATTGGATAGAGAACGAATATCATAGAGAGGAAACATCAGGCCTCCGTTACGACGATTATTACAGCGAATATAAAAACCATACGGTGGGAAATATTGAGGCTCGTTATATTCTGTCGGATGCCATATCGGCGGAGCTTGGATATTCAAATATCCGCCGTGAATATGCATCGACAAACAGCCGTGGCCTAGGATTTCTGGATTATACCGAAGTGCGAAATAAAGGTTTCGCTTATCTGTCGTTTTATCCGTCTAATAAGATAGAACTTAAGGCTGGAATTGTATTGGAACAAACTCGAAGTAAGGACAGGGATAGGGCGCAATATTCCTCAGCTATGTTGCCATTGCTTCACTTTAATTACAGAATAAGCAATGCAATTAAGCTCACAGCCGGCTATCATGCACGCCAATCGCAGCCTTCATTATATCAACTTAGCCCCATGAGTATTGTGGTGGATACTTTTATGTCGCAGTCGGGTAATCCGGCTCTTAAATCGTCGGTGAAGCATAACGTATTACTGGAAATTGACTTTGCAAACAGCTTAAAGTTATCCGGACATTTTAACTATACTAAAGACGGTATCAGCGAGATATATAACCTTGTAGCCTACAAATTTTACAGGACTTTTGATAACGTTGACTTCAGGTCGTATAACCTTCAAATATCCTACGATAGGGAGCTTGGGAATTATTTTCGATTCAAAAATTCGCTGATGTTTTACCGCGAGGAGGCCATGCACAAAGGAATCAATAATGCCCTAAACGGATGCATGTTTTTCTCCGAAATTAATTACTATAACGCTGCTATTTCGTTTGGCGCTCAACTTGCTTATTACAGGAATATGCGAAGAGATATTATTTGGCAGGGATTTCAGACTTCAGGTTCGGATCATTGGAATATTGCTCTGCAAAAAGAACTGTGGAACGACCGTATTTCTCTTGCTTTATCCTATACTCCTCCATTTTTACCGGGAATCAGATACAATAGAATTAAAGAAATAAATACTCATATATATAGCGAGAAAACTCTTTTAAATATGAAGGCATATAGCCATATACTTCTCCTGAAAATAAACTTGAGATTAGGAAATTGGGGCGCCAAAAAACCCGAACAAAAGCAGGTGATAATTGAGCGGGAGCGGGAGCAACTTCCATTACAAAATTGACCTCATGTACGCAGCAACTTCATTACCTGCACCTGCAATTTGTGCAAACTCCGGACGGAGTCGGGGCTATTTTGGGAGATTGAGGCCAACTCCGTCCGGAGTTTGGCTCGTTTTTCGGAAAACCAGGCAAACTCCGGACGGAGTTCGAGCCATTTCGGAAAAAACAGGGCAAACTCCGGACGGAGTTCAAGCAATTTCGAAAAAAACCAGGCAAACTCCGGACGGAGTTCGAGCAATTTCGAAAAAAACCAGGCAACCCCCGGACGGAGTTCGAGCAATTTCGGAAAAACGAGGCAAACCCCGGACGGAGTTCGAGCAATTTCGGAAAAACGGGGCAAACCCCGGACGGAGTTCGAGCAATTTCGGAAAAACGAGGCAAACTCCGGACGGAGTTCAAGCAATTTCGAAAAAACAAGGCAAACTCCGGACGGAGTTCAAGCAATTTCGAAAAAACCAGGCAAACCCCGGACGGCGTTCGAGCAATTTCGAAAAAACAAGGCAAACTCCGGACGGAGCTGGGACAATCTGCAAAAAAACGCCATGAACCCCGGACGGAGTTGGAGTATTTTCCCCCAAAAGTATATGAAGGTTGAATGGACTTGGCTCAGTTTTGATGCCTATCGTTCCAACTCTGTCCCAAGTTCGGATCAGCCTTATTGCACGGGAGCAAAGTCGATAGGGAGTTTGGCCGTTATAGCGGTATAATAATAGAAAGTTGTTTGAAATATGAATAGATTATTTTGTTTTTCGATGCTTGCCGTCCTGCTTTTGTTGGGAGGCTGCCGTCCTGAAGCGGATGAGCCTTATAATGCGCCTGCCGAAACCGCGATTGTTGCGGTGGCGGCCTATTTTGATCCGCAATATGATAACGACAAACATGTAGTTTTTACGGGCAAGGATATTCTTTGGTTTAATGAGACAACAAGGGAGCTGCGTTTCCGTCAAAATTATTCGAACATGTCGATAATCAACGAGGTTAGGGATTTCGGAATACAGTTTTTTATATCCGATGAGTTCGTCTTATTTACCCCGGTATATATTGGAGTTTGGAACTACCGAATCATCAATCAACCGGTTTTGCACTATGATATCATCAACAACAAATACTTCATTTTAGACGGATTTCCGGAGGTGGCGCTCCTTCCCGACCCCGCTCAGCAGCAATGGGTGCGCGATCAGAACAGCAAGGCCATTGAACATGAATGGGCCAGGCTGATGGAGCAACTAAAGAAGGAGAATTTATACAGAAGCAATTAATATATGTTTAATCTATAAAACAAAAAAACGATGACTAAAAGAATTTTGAACGGAATGTGGGCGTTTATGCTTGCTGCGGCGCTGCCGTTAATGACTGTTTCCTGCCTGAAAACGGAGGGATACCCGGATGATGAGCATGAGCCTACGATTGATTACCCGGAGCTCGAAGTTGCTGTCGGAACAATGCAGCGCGACGATGCCGGAAGGCTGCTGGCAATAGCTGCAACAAGGAGCTTCGATACGCGAACGGATCTCGGCGCGACGCAGGCCCCAAACCGGGCGCCTTTGCTGCGTGCCGACGGCTACCGGCCTTACGTGAGCTATCCTTATGATGCGATACAGATATCAGGGGCTCTGTTTTATACGGTTAGCGGCGATCGCTTCCCGTTCTTGCGCCAAATTTGCGGCCAGGGGGATCTGCTCGTTACGGTTTCGGCTTTCACGGCTTACGTTGAGCTGCACGACAAGCCCGAAAACCTTGAGCCGCCGCTCAATACTCCTCCGGGCATGCAGATAGTGGTTAGCGACGGGATGATTGCTTTCCGGGGCCCAGCGGGTGTGTATAGCTGCCTGCTGAACGACGGTGCGAACTACACTGCTATCTTCAGTTCGCACAAGAAGCTGACGGAGCATGAGGTGATCAAGGATTTCACTCCGCCGCTTTACTACTTTTACCTCAATGCCGAGGTTGGTCGCACCCGCCTTGGCTTCCAGTCGCTCCTTGGCGAAGATGGCATGCTTCATCCCGATACCAATATCGTATGGGCCGAGCTCGTTCCGCAGGGAACGTACACGGAGCCGCACCTGTACGACGTGGATGAGCTTACGAAGTTCCCTCAGTCGAGCCTGGTTTGTACCCTTACGGGGATGACAGACAGCCTGATGTTCGTAACGGCTCCCGCTCCTTCGGAAATAAGGAATGTGCTGTTCGATGCTTATACGGTTTTCACGGAGAAAGGCCAGCCTGCTACAGCTGACGCCTTCAAGGCGGGCGATGTGATAACGATTACGTACGACGAACCCTACGAGGGCTACCGTCCGTGGATAGTGTTTGCCAACACAGTCTCCAAGTAAAGATTAAGGATATAGTATACGGATGCCATAAGCCGTAAGTTTTGATTTTTGAATTAGCAGTTGTGAACACAGAAGGCCGTCGGACTTGTAGTAACCGGCGGCCTTCACTGTTTTATGCTAGCTGTATATGAGTTTTACTGATGCACGTCGCCTCCTCCGCTGCTGTGCGCTTTGGTTTGGCTGCGAACGAGCTTGCGGATGTTGACGTCGGCTCCGCCGCTGGCATTGGCGTCAACAGAGTCGGCCTTTCCGCTGATAGTTATATCGGCTCCGCCGCTTGCCGAGCAGTATATTTTCCCGCTGGCTTCGACGTTGATAACGATGTCGGCCCCGCCGCTTGCATCGAAGTTGCCGTCGGTTGTGCGCAGTGATTTGATAGAGCAATCGGCGCCGCCGCTGCATCCAACTCTAGCGCTTCCGGCGACAGCCATGTTATTGATCTTGACATCGGCTCCCCCTGAGAGGTCGATGTTGCAATCTCCGTTGCTTGTTAGCTTCTCGGCAAAGAAGTCGCTGCCGCCGGAGACATGTACTGCATTGAGCGTAGGAGCAGAGATGTGAACCTTGACGTTCCATCTATTCCTGTTGAAAATATTGAGCCCGTTGAAGCTCGATTTGCGCTTGATCGTGAGGACACCGGAGCTAAGATCGGTTATAATCTCCTTCAGGAAGTCTTCATCGGCCTCAACAACGATGCTGTATGAGCTCGACTCGGTGAAATACACATCAATTCCGTTGCTACAAAATACGGTTTCGAAGGGAGATGCCTGCCGCGTTTCCTTCTTTATAGCCGCCTGCGATACGCTGATGGCAACTATGCCTACCAAAATAATGATCCAAAAAGTTCTTGTTTTCATATTGTATAATTATTGATCCTAATAAAATATAGACGAACAAAGTTTGAGAATGTTGCATCTCCTTCAAATTATGTATATATGAAATATGAATTACTTACATTTGCCGGAAAACGAACTATTATGACAAACAACAACATCACTATCAGCGGTGATCCAGGCAGCGGAAAGAGCTCGGTCACTGCAATCCTTCAAGAACAATTGGGCTATGAGAGAGTTTCCGTTGGTCTCATCCAGCGGGAGATAGCTGCAAGTATGAACATGAGTGCGGTTGAATTTAACCGATACATGGAAACTCATCCTGAGATCGACCATGAATGCGATCGCCGCGTGGCAGAGTTAGGCCAAAGGCAGGGCATCATCTTCGATTCGAGGATGGCCTGGCGCTTCGTTCCTCTTTCCTTCAAAGTATTCTTGACCGTGGAGGAGCAAATCGCGGCCAAGCGGATATTTGGAGACACCAATCGGATCGGAGAGAGCTTCGACGACATTGGAGAGGCCGTGAGCAAGATACGCGAGAGGCGCGACAGCGAGCGATTGAGGTTCAAGCTGCAGTACGATGCCGATCTCTCGGATTTCAGCAACTACGATCTGATTGTGGAGACCTCTGATTCATCGCCAACCAAGACGGCGGCTTGCATCCTTCACAACTACTATCTCCATGCGGAGCAAAAGCCTTTCCGCCGGCAATGGCTCGGCAATTGGACGGAGTCAGAAGAGTTCCGACTTATTATTAACTTATAAATATAGATTACATGAAAGTTTTGAAACGTGTTTTATCGATTATGATCATAGCTGCTGCGGCTGTTACTGCATCTTATGCGCAGACGGGGGACGGCAATCCGATGCGGCTTGCTGTTGCCGGAATATCTCACGGCCATCTTGCGGAGGTGGTTCGGCGTGTTGATCGAGGCGATTTCGTTATTGTCGGAGTATTTGAGGCCGATAAGGATTTGAGGGAGAACAACCGGCTGCGATCTAAGCTTGATCCATCGCTGTTCTATGCCAACTTGGATCAGATGCTGGATGCTACGAAGCCGGAGGCGGTTGTTGCGTATGGCTCTATATATGATCACTTGCGGGTGGTGGAGGCATCTGCTCCGCGGGGAGTTCATGTGATGGTGGAGAAGCCGCTTGCGGTTAGCGTGGCGCATGCCCAGCGCATGGCGGAGCTAGCCCGAACGCACGGCATCCATCTCCTCACCAACTACGAGACAACGTGGTATGCAACGAACCACGAGGCCTTCCGATTAACCGACAATCAGACCATAGGCAGCATCACTCGCATCAATGTATACGACGGACATCAGGGCCCTATCGAGATCGGATGCTCGAAGGAGTTCCTGTCATGGCTAACTAACCCCGTTGGCAATGGAGGGGGAGCGGTGATGGACTTCGGTTGCTACGGCGCTAACCTCTCGACCCGGCTGATGAAGGGCGAGAAGCCTCTGAGCGTCTATGCAACTCTTCTCCAACAAAAGCCGGATAAATACCCGCTGGTTGACGACGATGCAACTATTCTTCTGCAATATCCAACAGCCAGCGTGCAGATCATGGCATCCTGGAATTGGCCAATGAGTCGGAAGGATATGCACATCTACGGCAGCCGGGGATATATCTACCAGGATACTCCCACCTCGATGCGCATTTACCTCGACGGCTCTCAGCGCACGGAGACGCCGCCCGCATTGCAGCCTCCTTACAACGACTCCTTCCTTTATCTGAAGGCAGTTGTTCGGGGAGAGATCTCGGTGAAGCCTACCGACCTCTCGGCTTTGGAGAATAATGTCACGGTAGTGCGAATCCTGGAGGCAGCGATTAAGAGCTCGCTCTTGGGGGAGCCGGTGAAGCCTTGAGCGTGTAGCCCTTTCCGCTTACCGATATAATCTCCGCCCCCGGATCGTTGCGCAGAGCTTTGCGCAGATGGCTTATCTGAACATTCAGGGCTAGCGAATTGGCATGCGATACATTGCCCCAAACGGCTGCGAGGATGGCTTCCCGTGCGACGGTTTCGTTGAGCCGCATGGCCATCATCCGTAGTATATCGGCCTGTCGTGAGGTTATAAGCGTTTTGCTGTTTCCGATGCGGAGTTCGTTGGCGTCGTAGTCAAAATGGGTTGATGCAAAGGCGAAGGATTCGCTGCCCGAGGTTAGTCCGGTTTGGAATCGTTCGCGTATGCGGGCCAGCAGTTCTTCGGGATAGAATGGCTTAGCGAGGTAGTCGTTGCCTTGCAGACTGAATCCTGTTAGTCGGTCGGACTTATCCGAGCGGTCAGACAGGAAGAAGATTAGCGTGTGGCGATCGGTTCGGCGTATGATTTCGGCGACTTCAAATCCATTGAGGCCAGGCATGTTCACATCGAGCAGGAGCAAATCAGGCTTGATCTGGTGGAAGAGCTCAACCGCATTAAGTCCGTTGCCCGTATAAGTAAGCTCGTATCCTTCGCGTTCGAGGAATCGCTTGATGAGGAGGGAGTACTTCAGATCGTCGTCGGCAAACAGAATCTTGAGGGCTTTCATGGCTCAGATCGGGAATATTAATTGAACGACAGATCCGCCTCCCTCTCGACCGCGTAGGACAACCCTTCCGCGATGAGCTTCGGCAATCAGCTTCACGTAGCTAAGTCCGAGCCCAAGGCCAGGCAAGCTGCTGTCGGGCAGGTTGGATGCTCGATAGAACTTATCGAACACCTGCTTGCGTTCGGCTGCCGGAACGCCGATGCCATCGTCGGATACCGATAGCCAAAGCTCCTTCCCCCGCGCTTCAGCCCGTACTTCAATCCTTACCTCCCTTCCCGAATACTTGATAGCGTTCTCAATCAAATTGCTCAGCACGTTCGCCAGGTGCACCGCATCGGCCTCTATTATTTCCGAAGCCATATCGAAGCGAATATTGATGCTAACCTTCTTTTCCGGAGCGATAGCAGGCCTTAGGCGCACCACCTTTTCTATCAGTTCTCGAATATTAAAGCGCGAGAGATGCAGAGGAGTATTCTCGCTATCCGTTCGCACCAAATCCTTCAGCTTATTAAGGTATGCCGACAGATTATCTATCTCAAACATCGAATCATTCAAAGCCTGTTGGCTTGCATCCACATCGCTGCTCATCTCCCTATCCCCCAGGAAAGCCAGCATGGTCTTGAGGGTTTGCACCGGCCGCTTCAGTTCGTGAACCATCGTATTGACGAAGCTCTCCCTGAGTTCGCCCAGCTTCTTTTGCTTCATAATAGTTTTGATTTGGAAAAGAAAAGAGCCGGTTAGCAAGAGGAGGAGGCCGAAGCTTATGCCAAGCTGAAAGGCCATCCTCCCAAAGATAGGCTGCGGCGGGATAGGCAGGAGGATAACCATCCCTTTGCGCTCGAGCGGACTATATGCATATCGAATCTTCAGGAGGGGATGCGCCAGCCCCCCGGTTTTTTCCCATCGCGACGCATAGTTGGCAGAATCCGCCGCCTCCCAGGGCTCCATCACGTAGCTGATGTCGGGCATCTCAGCCCTGAGGAGAGAGTCGAGCAAGGCGTGGCTGAAGGGCACGGAGGATTCGGTGATGGCCCTCCGTATGCCCTGCTGCAAAGCATCGTCTGAAAGATCATTTGGCGAGACGATAGAGAGGTTCATCACACGATGACCCACCTCGCTAACCGGCTGCAGGTTGATCGAATCCAATCGCTTTGGCATCTCGATCGAGGGGCTGTCAATCGGCGTCTTCATAGAGAAGGCAAACACCATGTTGGCCTGCCTCGACGAGATCGCAGCCGAATCAACAATCGCCGTGTTACGCTGCATCATGATCGACATCGGACGCTTATCGGCCGCCTTGCGCATCTCATACTCCCGCTCGCAAACGTCGAACACCCGCGCAGCCGTATCCTCCGCATAAGTATCTATAACATATTTATATTGATTGTATAGCCAATAAGCCTGCACTCCTATCGCAAGCGCAGCAGAGATGAGCGACAGCGCCCAAACGATTCTTATCCTTCGTTCCATATCACCATAATATTTTTTTTGGCAAAGATAAACCGCAGATGCAATACGCCGTCAATGCCGCCAAGATAAGCCCGAGGAGCAAGCCCGCCGGCCATTCGCAGCGAATCCCCACCCCATCCATAGCAAGCCATCCAACATTATGGCGAGCCCTCCTCTCCACAAACTTTTTTTTGAAAAAAAATTTTTTTCAGTTTCAAGTTCTTGAAAAGCCCCAACAAAAACAGTTTCAACTTTTCAAGAACTTGAAAAGCGCCATAAGAAATGTTTTTAGCTTTTCAAGCTCTTGAAAAGTCTCATGAGAAATAGTTTTAGCTTTTCAAGAACTTGAAAAGCGTCATAAGAAATGTTTTAAGCTTTTCAAGCTCTTGAAAAGTCCTACAAGAAAGTTTTGGAGCTTTTCAAGAACTTGAAAAGCACCATATAAATGTTTTCAGCTTTTCAAGAACTTGAAAAGCTCCAATAAAATTATTTTTAACTTTTCAAGTTCTTGAAAGCTCTCACAAAAAAATTTTCAAAGTGGCAATATCAAATGTATGTATGGATATTTGTAGGGGATGAATATTTTCGACCCTAATACCATCAAGCGCTCCATATAAAAAAGCCCTCAAGGGATTGACGGACGGCTTTATTCTATGGTCGAAAATCTCCCCCCATACAAGCGCCTCATATACATTTTTTAGAGGGATGGATGGAGGAGAGCGCCGTTCGGGCTTATGTAGGGAGGGAATAGGAGGGCGGGAGAGGAGGGGAATGGGTTGCAATGCAGCTTCGGATATTTAAATAACTTTGCAGGCGATCGAAAAGTAGGCCTTGCACAGAGGGGCTATACATTATATTAATTCCATAATTATTACATATCATGAAGAATACGTCACGAAGAACATTTATCAAGCAAACAACGGCTGCCGGATTGGGCCTCACCCTTGGCGGTATGAGCCTCAGCGCGCGCAGTTACGCCAATATAGTTGGAGCGAACGAGCGCATCCAGGTAGCAATCATGGGAACGAATGGCCGCGGGGCCGTCATGTCGCAACTATTCCAGCAAAACAAGCAGGCGAACGTGTGCTACGTATGCGACGTCGACGAAAAAGCTTTGGCCAAGGGAGTGAAGGCAGTGAGCGACGCCGGCGGCAATCCGAAGACGGAGAAGGACATCCGTAAGCTTCTTGCCGACAAAAGCGTTGACGCCCTCTATTACGCCACTCCCGATCACTGGCATGCAGCGGCGGCTGTCATGGCCTGTCAGGCGGGCAAGCACGTTTATGGGGAGAAGCCTTGCGGACATAATCCTCGAGAGGGCGAGCTGATGGTGGCCGCCGCCCGCAAGTATAACAGGATAGTTCAGATAGGGGCCCAGCGCCGCTCCTGGCCGGGGGTGATAGAGGCAATAAGGGAGCTTCAAAGCGGGGCGATAGGCAAGGCATACTATGCTCGTGGATGGTATACTAACCGTAGGACGTCGATAGGGCTAGGCAAAGCGTCGGTTGCTCCTTCGGGGCTTGACTTCGATTTGTGGCAGGGGCCGGCTCCCCGTCGCAGTTATCGCGATAATCTGGTGCATTATAACTGGCATTGGTTTTGGCATTGGGGCACAGGGGAAGCGTTGAATAACGGTACGCATGAGATAGACCTCATCCGCTGGGGGCTGGGGGTTGATTATCCCACGCAAGTCAGCTCCGAAGGTTCTCGCTTCGCCTTCAAGGACGATTGGGAATGTCCCGACACTCAAGTCATCAACCTGCAATTCGGCAACGACTGCCTTGTCACTTGGGAGGGACGTAGCTGCAACGGTCGACACTCCGAGGGAGGCGACCGCGGCGAAGTCTTCTACGGAACGGAAGGCTCAATGGAAACAGGTCATAACGGCTATCGCATCTTCGACCAGCGCAACAAACTCGTCAAGGAGGTTGCATCCACCGACGTAATCGACGGCACAAACACGGCGAGCCCTGCCGCCCATCTGGATGCCATCCATATAGCGGATTTCTTAGACGCCATCAAGAATAACCGTCGCCCCAATGCCGACGTAGCCGAGCTGCATAAGAGCACAGTACTCGTTCAGCTCGGAAACATAGCCTGGCGCACCGGCGAACGCTTAGCCATTGATCCGTCAGACGGGCACATCCTCAGCTCTCCGAGCGCCCAAGCCCTCTGGTCGCGCAGCTACGAGCCAGGCTGGGAAATCGGGCTCTGATCCGACCCCTCCCTCATCCCCCGATACGCTCCGCCAGAAGCCGGCGCGCATATAAAGGACAAGTGGGCAAGAGAGGAAAATATTTTTTCCATATCTTTGCCCACTCAAATTAAAAAATTTATCAACTTAAAAAACAGAATATAAATGGCTACGCTTGAAAAAATCAGGAACCAAGCAGGACTGCTTGTCGCCGTCGTAGGAATCGCCTTGTTTGCCTTCATTATTGGCGACTTTCTTAACTCCGGCTCCACATTCTTCAAACAACATCAGGAAACCGTTCTTGAAGTGAACGGAACAAGCATCAAATATCCCGAATATCAGTCGCGGCTGACGGAGGTGGAGCATGTTGCCGAGCTGCAATACGGTCAGAGCAATCTCCCCGAGGCAGAGCGCGTCCGTATACGTCAAAACGTATACAACAGCATAGTAGAGGAAGTCTTGCTACACGACGAGCTAAAGAAGCTCGGCATGGTAGTAACCCCCGAGGAGATGTTCGACATGGTTCAGGGCGAGAATATCGCGCCGATGCTGATGCAAAACCAAATGTTTCAGAACCCTCAAACCGGAGGTTTCGACAAATCCTATTACCTGCGCTTCCTTAAGATGACCTCAGACGAAGCCATCAGCAATGCCCCCGCCAATCAGCAGGAAGAGCTCATGCAACTCCGGAGCCTTCGGCTGTATTGGGAGAAGCTATTGAAGCTCCAAAGACAGGAGCAGAAGTACATCACGCTGCTATCAAAGGCCATCTCAGCCAATAAGCTCGATGCCAAGGATGCATACGCAACCCAGGCAGAGAGTTCAGACATTGCCTACGTGATGCAGCCCTACTCGTCGGTTCCGGATTCGGCAGCCACGGTGAGCAGCTCCGAGATCGAGAAGCTATATAACATGCGCAAGAAGGCCTATCGTCAGGAAGAAGCCAAAATAATCAGCTACGTCTCAGTAGATATATTCCCCAGCCAGGAGGATTATAATAAGGTAAGCGCAGAGATAGAGCAGGTGAAGTCGGAGCTCGATGGCGGGCAGATAGAGAGCATGCGCGACTTCGTGGCCGATAACTCTGAGACCCTCTACATCGACGCCTTCCGTTCGGAGAGCTTCCTCGACAGCGAAGTAAGACAGTTCGTTTCCTCGGCAGCCATTGGCGAGGTATACGGCCCCTTCCTCGAACAAACATCCAGCCGCTACCGGCTGTTCAAGCTAATGGATAAAACCTTGGCCCCCGACTCCGTTAAAGTAAGCCACATCCTTATAGCTAATGACGGCAGAGAAGCAACAGTGTCTGACAGCTTGATAGCCGAGTTAAAGAAGGGCGACTTCGCAGCGATAGCCGCCACAAATTCCCTCGACCAGAACTCCGCAGAGAACGGCGGCGAACTGGGCTGGATCACGGAAGAGATAGCAGTGCGCATCCTGAACGACGACTTCAAGAACGCCATATTCTCGGCCGTACCGAACGAGGTCTTCAAATTCAGATCAACCCATGGCACTCACCTGTTGAAGGTAACGGAAAGGACGTCGAACGTCGACAAGTATAAGGTCGCCGAGTTCAATAAAACCGTAAGTCCAAGCACCAAAACCTCAAGCGATCTTTACAACGCCTTAAACCTCTTCAAATCTCGGCATCGGGACATTGAGCAATTGGATACAGCAGCGCAGCATGCAGGCTATGCCTTCTTCTCGGATGTATCCCTCGGATCTAACGACGAAACCGTAGGCAGCATTCCGCAGTCTCGCAAGATAGTTCACTGGGCCTTCGAGCACAAGAAGGGCGAGATCTCCGATATATTCGACTGCGACAACAAGCATTTAGTCTTCGCCATCATGCAAGGCACCGTACGCAAAGGCTATCGATCGCTCTCCTCCCTCGAACCATCTCTAAAAGCCGAACTTATAGCAAAGAAGAAAGGCGAGAAGATAGTATCCGACCTCCAATCCCGTCAGCTCACATCGCTCAATGCCTACGCAGAGGCGATGAATGCATCTGCAGACACCGTTCGCTTCATCAACTTCAGCACCTCGCGCATAAGCGGCATAGGAGTAGAGCCCAAGCTGAACGCCTTGATCGCCATGGCTCCCCTTAATACCGCCAGCGCTCCAGCCGCAGGCAATAACGGCGTCTATGTATTCGAAGTATTCAACAGATCAAGCAGCGAACAACCTTACGACGAGCAAACGCAAACCGCAAGCCTCAACTCAACCGCCCTATATCGCTATGGCTACCAAGCCATGCAGCTGCTGATATACAATGCCAATATCAAAGACAATCGCATACGCTTCTATTAATGGCCGGTACCAAACTCCCTCTTCTGGGAATGACCCTTGCGGAGCTCCGTCAAGTAGCAGCCCAGAGCAAACTCCCATCTTATACAGCCAGTCAGATTGCCGACTGGCTGTATAAGAAAAGAGTCGTTTCAATAGATGAAATGACCAACATCTCAGCAGCCGGTCGCGCCAGCTTGCAGGAACAATTCGAAATAGGCCGCACCGAGCCTTCCTCCTCCCGCAAATCCGTTGACGGTACGGTGAAATACACCTTCCCTGTTTCGGGATCTTACATTGAAACGGTCTACATTCCGGCATCCGACAGGAATACTGTATGTCTGTCCTCGCAGGTAGGCTGCAAGATGAGTTGCCTATTCTGCATGACAGGGAAGCTTGGCTTCACGGCCAATCTGACAGCCAACGGGATGCTCAACCAATTAATGTCGATCCCTGAAGCCGACGGCATCACCAACGCAGTATTCATGGGCATGGGCGAACCATTCGACAATACAGCCGAAGTGATGAAAACCCTCGACATCCTCACGTCCTCCTACGGCTTTGGATGGAGCCCCAAGCGCATCACAGTATCAACCGTAGGCGCCAAAGGACTGAAACGCTTCCTCGACGAAAGCTCATGCAACTTAGCCATCAGCCTGCACTCAACGCATCATGACGACCGCTTCTCCATCATGCCATGCGAGAAAGCATTCCCCATTCAGCAGATCATATCGCTGATTGGCAAATACGACTTCAGCCACCAGAGGCGAGTGTCTTTTGAGTACATTCTCTTCAGAGGCTTCAACGATTCTCCGCGGCACGCCTCCTCAATAGCCCTTCTCCTCAAAGGCATACATTGTCGTGTGAACCTAATCAACTACCATCCTATTCCCGACACTCCGCTCGAACCATCGTCGCTCGAGAGGATGGAATCATTTCGCGATATGCTCGGCCGCCAAGGCATAACATGCACCATACGCACCTCGCGCGGCGAAGACATACAAGCCGCCTGCGGCATGCTCGGAGGCAATAATCTCCCAACAAAGCATACCTTGAAGCCGTAGCGCAGACAATTACACAACAGAGGGCAAACATGCCCGTCATAGCTCGGCATACCAAAAACAGGGGACGCTACTCTTCGGAATAGCGTCCCTTTTTGCTTATGGCTTCGGAAAATCACAGTTACTGCATTATATAATAAGTATTCAATTGCGAACTGTGGTTTTAGATTTTCGAAAGCTCCTTACTTAATTTCTTTTTCTTCTTTCATGTCTAACTCATTTTTTTCCTTGTCATAAAACTTATACTCAAGGAATGAGAGACTTTGGTCGGGGATAACTTTTAATCCGCGTGCGTATTTCAGTTTCCACTTCCGTTTTAAAGAGAAAAAGCCTTTGTCTACAAATGCTGCGACGTAAGGATGCAGGTGTAGGTTGCATTTCTTCACTTTGTGCTTGTTGACCAAGCAGTCTATTTTTTCTTCCAGGCTGTCGGTAAATAGGATTGCCGGTTTGGTTTTGCCGGATCCGAAGCAGGTTGGACAGGTTTCGGATGTATTGACATCCATTTCGGGTCTGACTCTCTGGCGCGTTATCTGCATGAGGCCGAATTTACTTAGCGGCAAAATATTGTGCTTAGCTCTGTCGGACGACATCACTTTCGATATATGCTCAAATAGCTTTTGCCTGTTAGAGGGTTCGGACATGTCAATAAAATCTACAACAATTATGCCTCCCATATCTCGGAGTCGGAGCTGCCTAACAATTTCGTCAGCAGCGGCTATGTTCACATCAATGGCTGTTTTTTCCTGCGCATCGCTTCCTTTAGAACGATTGCCGCTGTTGACGTCGATAACGTGCATGGCTTCTGTATGTTCTATGATCAGGTAGGCGCCGCTTTTATAAGTAACTGTGCGCCCGAACAGGGATTTGATCTGCTTTGTTATGGCGAAGTTGTCAAAGATGGGGAGTTCGCCTGTGTAGTGCTGCACGATGTTCTCTTGTCCTGGAGCGATCAGGGAAACGTAATCCTTGATGTTGTTGTAAATATCTTTGTCGTTAACATGAATGTTCTGAAACGATGGGTTGTATATGTCGCGTAAAAGCGCAACGGTTCGCGCTGTTTCTTCGTAAAGAATAGCCGGCACTTTTACTTTACCGACTTTAGAATTTACGTCTTCCCATCGTTTCACTAATGTTTTCATCTCATGATCAAGTTCGGCCACCCGCTTGCTTTCTGCCGACGTGCGTACAATGACGCTGAAATTTTTGGGTTTAATACTTTGAATCAGTTGTCGGAGGCGTGCGCGCTCTTCGCCTGATTTGATTTTGGTTGAGACTGAAACTTTGTCCGAAAAAGGTATCAAAACTATGAATCTTCCTGCAAATGATAATTCGGAAGTTAATCGGGGGCCTTTTGTTGAGATCGGTTCTTTGGCTACTTGCACGAATACTTCCTGTCCTGCTTTAAGCACATCGCTTATGCTCCCGTCTTTGTCTATTTCCGGCATGATCTGGACTTTTGACAGTGCGGGCTTTTTCGGATCGCTTATCATTTGTTTGAGGAATTTCTGCTGTGTATTGAAGTTTGGCCCTAAGTCCTGGTAGTGAAGAAATGCATCCTTTTTATAGCCTACATCAATAAAAGCAGCATTGAGCCCCGGCATCAGCTTTTTTACCTTACCAAGATATATATTGCCTACTGCAAAGGAGATGTTGTGTCCTTCTTTCTGAAGTTCTACAAGGCTCTTGTCTTCCAGTACGGCTATAGCTACCTCTTTGGAGCGTACATCGACTACTAATTCGCTTATCACTATAAAATAGGGTGTTTGTGTTTTAGACCTTGCAATATATACAAAGAACAAACTTAAAAGGTCTACATATTAAGTTTGTTCTTATAAAAACTACGGAAGTTTAGACAACTTAAGAAGCGCTAATGCTTACTTCTTCTTGTGTCTATTCTTCTTCAATCGTTTTTTACGCTTGTGCGTCGACATTTTATGCCTTTTTCTTTTCTTTCCGCTTGGCATTGTAATCCTTTTAATGGTTATACATTCAAATTTTACTTAATCTTGTCATTAAAGGTCTTTGCGGGCTTGAATGAGGGAATGTTGTGCGCCGGAATAATGATCGTAGTATTCTTTGAAATATTACGGGCGGTTTTTTGCGCTCTTGTTTTTACTATGAAGCTGCCAAAGCCTCTTAAATAAACGTTTTCTCCCTTGGCCAGCGAATCTTTGACCAATTCCATGAAAGATTCTACACTCGTTAATACCGTATGTCTGTCGATTCCGGTATTCTTAGAAATTTCGCGAACAATATCTGCTTTTGTCATATCTAAAAAGTATTAATGTTAGGTGTTACAAAATTTTGCTTGCAAAGGTATTATATATTCTGAGACTGCAAAATAACTTCCAAGCAATTTTTTGTTTCCACGATGTTTATAATTAATTATTCTATAATATCTGCGTCTTCTACTTCGTTTGCCAACACGATTGGGGCTTTTTGTGGGCGAAATATATACCATCCTATTAGTTCGTTTATGCCGTATAGTAGGCTTAGGGCTCCTAATATTATAAATGTCTTGGAGATTACTGTGCCTGGATGTAGCATGATTACTATGCCGGCGGCAATGATTATTGCGGGTAATATGTAATAGGCGATGTGTACTGTGGTGTATTTGCGGGCTGCTATTAGGGCGACTATCTGTTGTGTGCCTGATAGGGCTAGGAGGATTCCCCATATATACATTAATATATTAATGAAAAAGCTGGGTACTATCATTAGCCATGCTCCGAGCAGCAGGCTTGCTATTGCGGCTACTATGTGAACGGTTCTGCGTGTTTCGCTGCTGCGAACGTATAATACTAGGGTGTATATGCCGGCTAATATAAATAGTGCGCCTATTGCCATTACCATATAGTGGATCATCTGAGATGGCCATAATATCATCAGCAGTCCGGCGAGCATGGCCAGAATACTGCGGAGCATTGAATTTTTTGTAATAGTTGTAATCATTTTCTGTTTGCTTCTTCTAATCGTTTTATAGGCGCCGGTCGCTGTATTTATTTATGCGTAATCCGGTTGAGGGTTCAAAGTTACAAATATTTTTTTTCAAAGCTTTCATTACTGCAGAAATATCTCTTTTTTCCTATCTCTCCTCCTATTTTTTTTCATGATATACGTTGGGATGGCTTATGTTATTATTATGACTATGTTTTTTTCATTGGGACGGGGGGTTGGGTTATTGAGATATATCTGCGGCGTGGTTGGGTGATTTGTCTTTGATTGATTTGGGGTATGAAGGATTTTGTGGGGATGGTTGGAGGGGATATGGGGATGATTGGATTATCTATTGCGGCAATTATCTTCATTTGCTTTTTGCTTTTGTAAAGGCGCAGTGGGATTCAAAAAGATTATGCTGGGGCCTTAAAAAAGTCGTTATAGGACCTTGAAAAAATTCCTATAGGAATTTCAAAAAATCATTACTAGAATTTTAAAAAATTCCTATAGGGATTTTTTTAAATTCCTATAGGAATTTTTTGGGGCTGAAGCTTGATTTGTAATAATAACGGTATGAGGATATTAGGTGATGCTCATCGGGAGGGGAAAATTGGCTGCGCTATGGTTGGAGGGGGCTTCGGGGGGAAGGAATGTTGTGCGGGGCTGCTGATTTCGTTGCCTAAATGTGTAACGGGCGGAATGTTGATTTGTATGGGTTTGGGCTGTGCTTTGTGGTATCTTTCTCTTTGATTTCTTACAAAAAGGCTTATCTTCGCGGCCACGAACAAGACAGGGGTGCTTGACGGCGCGGGTTATCTGCCCACTTGCCGCAGGCTGAGATTATACCCATATAACCTGATGCGGGTAATGCCGACGTAGGGATTGAGGACTCTCTCACTATCTCCCCGTACTTTTCTTATTTTATTGTTTTACTTAAAAATCTTTTTAGATGAAGAAAAGAGTAATTATGATTTTATGCGTGCTGTTGCTTTTGGCGGGAGCTGCGCGTGCGGCGATGAGCGATCCTGAGGATTCGCTAAGGGTGTCGAGGAATATTGAGCTCGACGAGGTGGTTGTTACGGCGGTTAAGGTTTCGTCGGTTACGCCGGTGGCTTATGGTAGTTTATCGAAGGAGGAGATGAGGAGGCGCGACGACGGGCAGGGGGTGCCGGCTTTGCTATCGGCGCTGCCGTCGGTGGTGATGACTTCGGATGCCGGAACGGGTATTGGGTACGCCGGCTTTCGTATTCGTGGCGCGGATGCTACGCGGGTGAATGTTACGGTTAATGGGGTGCCGGTGAATGAT
>JAITHO010000095.1 GCA_031279915.1 Tannerellaceae bacterium | reverse complement strand
AGATGGATAAGGCAAGCACGCTCAGGATCAAGGCGTTCAACCAGGCGCAGAGCCTCATCCAGAGTTTGATGCGTATTATGCTTACGCTTTCGAAGAGCGTCGACGGCAAGAATCTGCAAATTATGCAGCTTATCATACTCCTCCTCTGGAATATAGCTAACATCCGTGAGATAAGCCAGCCCCCCTATACGAAAACCAACGATAGAAAGGCAGCCATGCATCACGCGAACAGGCGTAACCTCCAACGCATCCGCCACCAGAAACGGCTCCATGGCGATCGAATGCAAATTCAGCGCAGGCAAACCCCTGAACCGCAAGCCTCTAAACGCATAAGGCATACGCGTCCGAATAGCCTCCAGAACCGACGCCTCAGCATATACATCCATGCTCCCGCCTCGACAAAAAGGGCGTAAATCATCCAAACCACCAACGTGATCATAATGCTCATGAGTTAGCAAAACAGCGTCGATACGGTCTATGCCGCTGACAATCATCTGCTGACGAAAATCCGGACCACAGTCGATCAAAATCTGACAACCGCCCGACATAACCATAGCCGACGTGCGAAGACGCTTGTCGCGCGGATCCAAACTATTGCAAACCCTGCATCGGCAGCCGATTTCAGGAATGCCGGTTGAAGTTCCCGTACCAAGGAAAATTATTTTCATTCGCAGAAATAAGTTTTACCTCAGCTTGCAAGCTAAGTCCAAAACGCTCATAAACAGCTTCCCACACCCTTGTCGCCATATCCGTAACATCCTGTCCGCGAGCGCCGCCAAGGTTCACAAGCACAAGCGCATGCTGATTCGAAACTCCAACACTACCGTTCGAAGCACCCTTCAAACCGCAAAGCTCAATCAGCCGAGCCGCAGACACCTTTGTCCGACCCCGCTCGTCCGTAAAATGCGGAAGATCAGGAGCAATGCCCTGCAACTTATCCCATTCCGAAGCCGTAAGCAGCGGATTAACGAAGAAACTGCCTGCATTGCCCTGCTTACGGTAACTCGGCAATTTTTCCCCACGAATTGCAAGAATCTTACGCCTAATCGTAGCCGACGACGCATACGGTGAAACAAGCGTGCGAATCTCTTCGTAAATCGGGCCCGCAACCGGAGATTTGCTAAGCCGAATACCCATCCGCAGAATCACCCATTGATTGCCGCGATCCAGCGCGCTCTTACGATAATCAAACAAACACTCTTCGCGCAACAAACGCCGTACTTGCCGAGTTTCCACATCATATATTTCCACCCATTCTAGCACATCTTTGATCTCAACTCCGTATGCGCCGATATTTTGAAGCGCACAAGCGCCCGCATAACCCGGAATACCCGACAAATTTTCAACCCCATACCACTTGTGCGACGTTGCGTACAGCACAAAATCATCCCACAAAGCGCCCGCGCCAATTTGCAGATACACATCGCCTTCCGTTTCAAGCTCTAACAAAACATTACGAATAGCAGAGCTCAAAATAATGCCATTATAATAATCTTCTGTGAATACCACATTGCTGCCGCGTCCAATATGCGCGAAAACCTTTTCGCCATCCTTAACGATATATTTTTGAAAGATTTCATCAAGTTCATACTCATCGTCGTACTCAATGTAAAGACGGGTGTTAAGTTTTAATTTAAAAGTATTGTGCCGAAACAGCGAATAGTTGCTTTCTATTTTCATAAAGATATCGCATTAAAGTTATGCCGCAAAGTTAATTTTTTTTTAATAAGCTTATGCACCTCCCCGTCCAATGTCGAACAAATTTTAGAAGATTGCCCAATATATATAATATAAAATGTACGCGCGTAATAAAGCATATTCGAAAATAAACAATACCGCAAGCCTTAAAAAAATCTAAGTTTTACGCATTTTTTCGCCCCCCTTAGCAAATAATTATTTACCCTTATGTGCATATATACAAAAAGAGTATCTTTGAAACGTGAAAACATTAGGAAAAAAATTCAAGAACGCATCGAAATATATGCGCATACTTATGCGAATTTATGCGGTAGTACTGCCGCATTTATGCGCGTACTTATCCAGATTTATCAGGCAAGCTTGCCATATTTGTTTCGATACGCAGCAATTTTTCTTCAAATAATAATAGAGAATATTTTACATGCTTACTCTAATTTTTTTAACTATATATACGTATGAAATATAAACTTAAGAGAAAAGACAATCAGCTTAATGCCGAAGTTTCAGGACAATGGTATGCAATGCCCGTGTATGAGGAGACAATTTCAAGCGAGCAAGTAGCAAAGAAAATCTCAGAACGTTCGACAATTAGCTCGGCCGACATGGTAGGCGTTCTCGAATCCTTTCTCACAATTCTCCCAGAATATTTGGCAAAAGGCGAGCCAGTGTACTTGCGCGGCCTTGGCACCTTTCGCCTCAGTATCAGCAGCGAAGGCGTTGAAGATCCGAAAGACTTCGACGTTTCCCTTATCAACGCATTCAGAATTATCTACACGCCCGACGTAAAAATTCAGAACACAATAGCAGAAATTATTCATTATGAGGACAGCGATATTCGCGGCTCGGCAGCAATGAATATAACTCAGGTGCTGGATTTAAGTTCAGGCACGGCAGATAAAATTATCAGTTTAGGCGGATCAGTGCGGATAATGGGGGAGAAAATTCTAATAAAGGGGGAAAATGCTTCTGTCGGCCTTAAACTCTTAAATGTTGAAAGCGGGCAGGAATTTGTGGTGCCAATGTCGGCAATACCGGTAAATAAGGCAAAGGAAATTGTATTCATTATGCCGAGGAATGTGCCGGCAGGTTTATATAAAATTCAAATAGCAACGCAGGTTGTCTACGCTTCGACGCGGATTTCGAAGAATGTGCGCGTGTGCACTTATGATACTGTTTTGGAGGTAGTTGCACCAAGTTCATGAAGCTTTCCGAAACGATGCGCTGGCTTCCTGTGACCCGCAAGGAAATGGAGGCGCGCGGGTGGTCGGAGGCCGATGTGATCCTTTTCACGGGCGATGCCTACGTTGATCATCCGTCGTTCGGAACGGCAGTAATTGGTCGTACGCTTGAGGCTCTGGGTCTGCGCGTTGCGGTGGTTCCGCAGCCTGATTGGCGCGGAGATTTTCGCGACTTTAGGAAGCTTGGCCGTCCGCGCCTTTTCTTCGGCGTTTCGGCCGGTGCGATGGATTCGACGATAAATAATTACACTGCGAACGGCCGCTTGCGCAGCGATGATGCATATAGTGCGGGTCGACGGGCGGGCCTGCGTCCGGATTATCCTACAATTGTTTATACGCAAATTCTCAAGCGTTTGTATCCTGATGTGCCGGTAGTGTTGGGCGGCGTTGAGGCCTCACTCAGGCGTTTTACGCATTATGATTATATTGCTGGGCGACTGCGTGCTGGGATTCTTGTTGAAAGTGGAGCAGATTTGTTGATCTATGGGCTCGGGGAGGCGGCAGTGTCGGAGCTGGCGATGCGCCTGATGGCAGGAGAATCGTTTGAAGCTGTGCGCAATGTGCGACAAACGGCCTACCTTTCTGCGGATGGTTTTGCGGCTGGAGCTAACACTGTTTGTCTTTTTTCTCACGAAGAATGCATAGAAAGCCGTGAAAAACAGGCAAAAAATTTCAGAATTATTGAGGAAGAATCGAATCGCTATGAGGGAAAATTGCTGTATCAGCCTGTAAGCAAGGCTGCTATCGTTGTTAATCCTCCCTATCCTCAGATGGACGAGGCTGCGGCTGATGCGGCATTTGATTTGCCGTACACGCGGATGCCCCACCCGAAATATAGGGGTGCAGAAATTCCTGCGTATGAGATGATTCGCGATTCGATTAACATCCATCGCGGCTGCTTTGGGGGCTGTTCTTTCTGTACAATTTCAGCGCATCAGGGCAAGTTTATCGCATCTCGGAGCCGCGCTTCTATCCTCCGCGAGGTTCAGGCGGTAGTTGCAACTCCAGGCTTTAAAGGCTATGTATCAGACCTTGGCGGTCCGTCGGCGAATATGTATGGGATGCGCGGCGGCGATGCATCGAAGTGCCGCCGCTGCCTGCGTCCGTCCTGCATCTTCCCGCAGATTTGTACTAATCTCAATGCTGATCATGATTTGTTGATTGATTTGTATCGTGCAGTTGATAATGTTCCCGGAGTTAAGCGATCATTTATCGGTAGCGGCGTGCGATATGACATGCTGCTTGATGGATATGTTGACGGCAATTTTAGCCGCTCTGCTCGCCGTTATACGGAGGAGTTGATAGGCAGGCATGTATCTGGCCGACTGAAAGTTGCGCCCGAGCACACAGAAGCCGGCACGCTTAGGCTGATGCGTAAGGCTCCGTTTGAAAGTTTTGAGCGCTTTGCTCATATTTTTAGGGACATAAATGCTCGCTTAGGGCTTAATCAGCAGCTAATTCCTTATTTCATTGCGTCCCATCCGGGCTGCACAGAGGCCGACATGGCTCGCCTTGCCGTTCGAACGCGCGCTTTGAACTTTCGCTTGGAACAGGTGCAAGATTTCACGCCTTCGCCCATGACCTTAGCAACAGAAATGTACTATACGGGCTTGGATCCGTATACACTACGTCCGCTTTATTCTGCACGCACATCGACGGAACGCCAGCAGCAGAGGCAGTATTTTTTTTGGTATTTGCCGGATAAAAGGCCGTCTATATGCCGTTCGCTTAGACGCTTAGGGCTTGGCACTTTGGAAAAGGAATTGTTCGGGCGGCAATAAAAGGATAAATTTGTTGCGAAAAGTAATCGTATAAATTATCATAAAGTATTATCGAAAAACATGACATCTTCTAAGCCTACTTTCTCCTCTAAGCCTCATTTTGAGATACTCGACGGCCTTCGCGGTATTGCTGCAATTGTAGTTCTTTTGTTTCATATTTTTGAAACTTACAGTATAGTTGGCGGAGCTACGATGATAGTTGCTCACGGTTATTTGGCAGTGGATTTCTTTTTTGTTCTCTCTGGTTTTGTGATTGGATATGCATATAGCGATCGTTGGATTCGTGGAATGTCGGTTATTGATTTCCTCAAACGGCGTGTGATTCGACTGCATCCGATGGTGGCGATAGGTATGGTTCTGGGTGGAATTTTGTACTATTTTGGTGCGTCGCCTGAATATTCTCTCATAGCCGGCACTCCTTTGTGGAAGCTTTTTGTGTACGTTGTTCTGGGAATTTTGATGATTCCAACGCCACCGTCGATTGATATTCGAGGTTGGCAGGAGACCTATACCCTCGATGCTCCATGCTGGTCTCTCTTTTTTGAATATG
>JAITHO010000042.1 GCA_031279915.1 Tannerellaceae bacterium | reverse complement strand
CGACAGTTGGGACGATTGTAGTTCTATCATATAAAAACACTACAATCGTCCCCTTTTTCGATCGGAGATTCCCGCCTTCGCGGGAATGACCTGTTTGGGCAGGCATAATGACCTGATTTGTACAGGCGGCAATGACCTGGCATGTACAGCCTGCCAATCCCGTCAATCGGGGGTCGAATATTTTCGCCCCCTACGTATCTCCCCCACAATCGGCAGCAGGTTCTTAAATATTCCTAAAAGATGCGGCTTGCTTGGCATCGTCGCAAGGGTTCTTCCCCGCTCAACTGCTATTATGGTATGAAGACGGAAAAATTACATAGATTCTTCGAAGGAACGGCTTCGCCAAGCGAGGAGAATGAGATTCGCCGCTGGCTGGAGGCCGACCCGCTAAACGAGCAATGCCTGCGGCGCGAGAGGCATCTGTTCGACATCATGATGCTGCTGCCTGAGGATATGAGGCCTGAACTGACGGCGCCGGCCAGAGAATCGCGCCGACGCTTGTGGATGCGCGAGGCTCTGAAGGCGGCGGCGGTGGCGGCCCTGGTGTTGTGCGCCGTTTATGGCTGGAGGTTGATGCAAGCCGATGAGGCCTCGCAAGCTATGCAAACGATTGCGGCCCCTGCCGGGCAAAGGGTGCAGATTAGCTTGCCCGACGGCTCGAAAGTGTGGCTCAATGCTCGCACGCAGATCACTTATCCGCTGAACTTCGGACAGGCGAACAGGGTGATGCACCTGGAGGGCGAGGCCTATTTTGAGGTTGCCTCCGATTCCAAGCATCCCTTCATAGTGGCAACGCCCAGCGGACAGGTCAAGGCCGTCGGTACAAAGTTTAATGTTGAATATTATGCTGCGGATAATATCTTCCGGACAACGCTCATGAGCGGCAAGCTGCTCGTAGCCTCAGCCAACAAGCCCGATGTGGAGCGCCTTCTCACGCCCAACAAGATGCTGTCGCTGGATACTGATGGACAGTTTCGCGAGGAGCCCGTGAGCGATTACACGCGCTATCGCTGGATTGAAGGGCTAATCTGCTTCAAAGACGCCTCCTTCACCGAAGTCATGAAGGAGTTTGAGAAATACTACGGCGTAAGCATCCGCGTGCGGAAAGAATCGCTCGGCCAATACATGTTCACCGGAAAGTTTCGCCATACCGACGGCATCGACTATGCCCTGCGAGTATTGCAGCGCGACGTTCGCTTCTCGTATGTGCGAGATGATGAGAAACAGATATTTTATATCGAATAAAATAAACATGTTAACCATTTAAATTTGATGCCTATGAGATAATAAAGAGAGTACAAGAGAGAGGGAGCGAAAGTTTCCACAAAAAATGCCGGCAAGCGTTGCAGCGCCACCGGCAAAAACAAACATTTTTCAGTTAACTAATATTATTAATTTAAAACATCACAAATGTATGGAAAATAAATCTACGCTGAAGCAACTGATACTGAAAAAGCCTCAGCTAAAACAAATCTTTAGAATTATGCGAATTACCACGTTTCTACTAACTGTTTGTGTGCTCTGTTCGTATGCTTCCGAAACTCATTCGCAAAACGCGAGGGTTTCCATCAACAAAACCTCCGTCCAGATGGCCGAGATATTGAACGATATCGAAAGCCAAACCGACTACCTGTTTGTGTATAACAATCAGGTTGACGTCGGGCGCAAGGTAACCGTCAGGGTTAATACCCGCCCGGTTAACTACGTTCTGAGCGGCTTGCTTGAGAATACCGACATTGATTTCGTTATGGAAGGAACACACATTATCCTCACTAAAAGAGAAGCGCCCGAACCTATCGCTTCTCAGCAAAATACCAGGCGAATCACCGGAACCGTCTTCGATAATAACGGCGAAGCTGTCATCGGCGCCAACATCCTCGAAAAGGGTACGGCCAACGGAGCTACAACCGATCTCGACGGACGATTCGCCCTTAACGTGCAGCCCGGAGCCACCATCGTCGTTTCCTACGTGGGATTCCTGGCGCAAGAAATCGCTACCGGTAGCCAGAGCTCATTCCGCATCACGCTTGTGGAGGATGCAAAAATCATCGACGAGGTTGTGGTTATAGGCTACGGCGTTGTCAAGAAGTCAGACCTGGCCGGCGCCGTCAGCTCCGTGTCGAGCAAGCAGTTCAAAGACGAGCCCATCATCAGGCTCGACGATGCTCTGCAGGGACGCATGGCCGGTGTGCAGGTTATGAACACTACGGGAATGATCGGGTCAGGAGCCAAGATCCGTATCCGCGGTACTACGTCGCTCAACAAGAGCAGCGATCCGCTATACGTTGTCGACGGTATCATAGGCAGCAACGGAGCTCTCAATACTTCCGACATCGAGTCGATAGAGGTCTTGAAGGATGCGTCGGCAACGGCTATCTACGGATCGCGCGGAGCCAACGGCGTTGTTCTGATCACAACCAAGAAGGGCCGCGAAGGACGTCCGCAAGTAACCTTCGAATCCACCCTCGGCATGTCGCAGATGGCTAAGAAGTACGATCTGCTCAGCCCCTACGAATACGCCCTGGCGCTTATCGACATCAAAAACGTTACAGACTTTACAGACGAAGACCTCCGCCTCTACGAGTCCGGACAGCAAGGCATAGACTGGCAGGAACTGATGACGCAAACCGGATACAACCAGAACTACAAGCTCAGCGTTGCCGGCGGAACGAAGGCCATCAAGTACCTGGTGTCGGGCGAAGTGCTCGACCAATCGGCCGTGACCATCCTCTCGAAGTATAACCGATACCAGTTCCGCACCAATCTCGATTCGGAAGTGACCAACTGGCTGAGGCTCGTTACCGACGTTCGGCTGGCAAGGATCAAAAGCCATAATACATGGGTCGATATGGGACGTGTCATCAACTATTCGCCCACCATCCGCGAGCTCAAGAATCCGGATACGGGCATCTATAACGACGACCGATGGAACAACATCGACCACAATCCCTACTCCGACATCGCCACCCGCGACAACAACAACTACCGCAACTTAGTGTACGGCAACCTCAACCTCCTCTTCACCATCACCAAGGGGCTAACCCTATCGGTGCAGGGAGGTATCAACTACGTCGACAATCCGTTCTACGACTTCCAGTCGGCCACACGATATCCGGGAGCTTCCAGCTCCGTAGAGAATCGCATCGACAAGAGTCTTAGCTGGCAGAATACAAACAACCTCACCTACACGGGCCAGTTCGGCGATCACAGCGTCACGGCTATGGGAGTGTTCGAGCTCAGCCGCAACGAATGGATGCGCACGCAGGTGACCGGAACCAATCTGCTGACCGAAACGGTTGGATACTGGAACGTAGGCCTCGCCTCAACCCGCAATGCCTCCAACTCCTATTCCATGGGCGCTATGGCTTCGGTTCTCGGACGGGTGCAGTACGGATATAAGGGCAAGTACCTGGCGACGGCTTCGGTTCGCGCCGACGGATCGTCGAAGTTCCAGGGCGACAACAAATGGGGATACTTCCCCTCCGGAGCCTTGGCATGGAACCTCGCCGAGGAAGACTTCATGAAGGATAACGGCATCTTCCAACAACTCAAGCTGCGCCTCAGCGCCGGAGTTATAGGCAACCAAGCCATAGACGCCTACGAAACCTTGGGAATGATGAGCAGCAACTCTTATGCTTATGGAACCGGAACAAAGTACACAGGCTACTGGGCTAACACCGTCGCCACTCCAAACGTGCAGTGGGAACGCACCAACCAGTACGACGTCGGGCTCGACTTCAGCATCCTCAAGCAAAGGTTGAACGTCACGATAGACTGGTTCATGAAGGATACTAAAAACCTCCTTAACCGCAAGAACATTCCCAACTATAACGGCGGCGGCACCTTCTGGGTCAACCAGGGGCATGTGCGCAACACAGGAATAGAATTTCTCGTGAATGCCATACCGCTGAGAAGGGGTGACCTCTCATGGGAATCTACCCTGACGGCAACCTACATCAAGAACGAAGTGATAGACCTTGCAGGCGAGGAGCAAATCCTCTCCGGACGCTTGTCGGGTATTGTTGAAGAAACGGCCATACTCAAGCCCGGATACCCAATCGGTTCTTTCCTCGTGTTCGACTGGATTGGCATAGACGAGAAGACCGGCGTCAACTTGTATCGCAAAGCGGACGGAACGGCAACCAACGATCCCTCCAGCAACGACCGCATCATCACCGGACAGTCGAATCCTGCATGGTCGTTCGGATGGAACAATACTTTCGCCTGGAAGAATCTTGTGGTGAACGCCTTCTTCAATGCAGCCGTGGGATACCAGCGCCTCAATGCCACACGCTGGCAAACGGCCTCCATAGTGGGAGCGTCGATGTTCGTCACCCTGCGCGACGCTTATTATCAGGGATGGGATAAGCTTGCCGATAAGTCTAAGGCCGAGTTCCCCTCGCTCACTAATTCCGACAATAAGTTCTACGGCAACTCCAGCCAGTTCCTCGAAAACGCAGCCTTCCTGAAGCTGAAGAACCTCAGCGTTGGCTATCGCGTGCCTAAAGACTGGATAAAGTTTGCCGACCTCACCGTCAGCCTGAGCGCGCAAAATCTCCTCACTATAACAGGATACAAGGGCCTCGACCCCGAAGTATACAGCAGCAATGTCGACGGAGTGCAGGGAGCCGACTGGGGCGCATATCCCGTGCCGCGAACATATACGCTCGGACTCAAGTTTGATTTCTAATTGTTGAACATTTAAATATCATGCATTATGAAAACATTATATAAAGCCCTGCTTATCATATTTTCCATATCGCTCTTCTCCGTATCCTGCGAGGATTTCTTAGAAGAAGATCCTAAAGGCAGACTTGCTCAATCAACATTCTTCGGTACGGAGACCGACCTTGAACTTGCCACGCACTCTCTCTATCGCTTAGCCATGGACCGCTGCGGAGCCAACACAAGGATGGTGCACATGTGGGCCGGCGACGACATAAGTACTCACCCTGCCAGCAACAAGCAAGACTTCCGCGATTTCGACCGATACCAGGTTGCCGAAAACTCCACCCGCCTGCGCGACGAATGGACAATCACTTACCGCCTCATCAAGGGTGCGAACTATATCAT
>JAITHO010000038.1 GCA_031279915.1 Tannerellaceae bacterium | reverse complement strand
CTATTAAACACAATCAAAAAATCCGCTTTTTCTTTACTGATGCTGCTGATTGCTTTCGGCATTTCGGCCCAGGAGGTTACGGTGGTAAAAGGAACGGTGACGGATGAGGCCACGGGCGAGACGATTATCGGAGCCAGCGTGGTGCAGAAAGGCACGTCGAACGGGGTTATTACCGACATGAATGGCGCTTTTACTTTGAACGTTCCGCGAGACGCCGTGCTGAGCGTTTCGTATATTGGATACGCAACGCAAGACGTGGCGGTTATGGGACAAACGAGTCTGACGATAAGGATGAGAGAGGATTCGCAGGCGCTGGATGAGGTGGTCGTTGTGGGCTACGGCGTGCAGAAGAAGCGCGATCTCACGGGAGCTGTGTCGACTGTCAAAATGAACGATTCGCCGGTGCAAACGATGTCGACCATCAGTCATGCACTGGCCGGTAAGGCTGCCGGATTGCGCGTTACGCAGAGTACGGCTCAGCCGGGCGCCGGAGCGACCTTCCGTATCCGCGGAGCAACCTCCATCAATGCCAGCAACGATCCGCTGATCATCGTCGACGGATTCCCTGTCTCGAGGTCGGCTGATCCGGGGAGCGGAAATGCTTACCAGTCGGGCACTCAGGATAACGTGCTTGAGATGCTTAACCCGAACGACATCGAGAGCATTGAAGTGCTGAAGGATGCTTCGGCAACGGCCATCTACGGCTCGCGCGCAGGTCATGGCGTGATCATTATTACAACCAAGCGCGGCAAGGTCGGAACTCCGCAAATTACTTATTCGGGCAACGTCGCAACGCAGGCCATAGGCGAGAAATATAAGATAATGGATGCCTCGGAGTATATGCGCGTCAATAACATGTGGCTGCTGGAATCCTGGAGACGGGATTATGGCCAGGGCGTTTATGCCGACTATGTTACTGCCAAGACGCCCTTCGTTCCCTGGGAAGACTACGTGAAGAACCCGCGGAGGCTATATTCGGATTCGGAAATTGCTAACGCCAATGCTAACGGCACGTACTGGATGGATGAAATCACCCGCACGGGCGTGCAGCAGTCGCACAACGTTTCCGTTACCGGAGGTACCGACAAGTCGAAGTATCTGGCATCGCTAAATTATTTTGACCAGAAAGGCGTTATCAAAAACAGCGAAGCGAAGCGCATCACCGCCAGCCTGAACAGCGACTACGAGTTCTCGAAGTACCTCAAGGCCGGCCTCTCCTTCAACATGAGCCGCAACTATTACGATAATGTTCCGCTGGGTATGCACGAGAACGAGTATGCCGGTATCATTGCCTCGGCAATAGTATTTGAGCCAACTTTGCCGATTCGCAATCCTGACGGTACGTTCACGGAATCGGTTATTTATAACCAAACGCCTAATCCGGTTTCGCTGCTGGACATCACGGATAATACAACTAAGGATCGCGTGATCGGTCAGGGATACATTCAGATTGAGCCTGTCAAGGACTTGCTGCTGAAGGGAACCTTAGGATTCGATCGCCGCTCGGCTAAGCGCAAAACCTACCTCCCCACCAGCACCCGCATGGGAAGGATAAGGAACGGAGTTGCCAACCAGAATCAAACCGACGGCATGGACTATCTGATGAGCCTCACGGCCAATTACAGCAAAACCTTCGGGCAGCATAGCTTCACCGCTCTGGCCGGATATGAGTTCCAAACCTTCTCCGACGAATGGTTCAGCGCCGGAAGCAACAACTTCCCCATCGACGCCTTCCTCTACAATAAGCTGGGAGCCGGAACGAACGACAAGGCGGTTGACTCTTATGCCGGATCCAACTCGCTGGCATCAGTGTTCGGACGTATCAACTATTCCTTCGCAGGCAAATATCTGCTCACGGCTACCATACGTCGCGACGGCGCTTCCAACTTCAATCCGAGCTATCGCTGGGGCCATTTCCCGTCGGTATCTGTGGCATGGAGATTCAGCGACGAAGCCTTTATGACGGGGATAAACTATCTGATCTCAAACGGTAAGCTGCGCGCAGGATACGGCGAAACGGGCAACTCCAGCGTGGGTAATCGTACTCAAGACTTCTTCGGAATGGGCGAGAAATACGTGTTCGGCAATACAGGAACCATAGGTATGCGAATCATCTCGCTCGGTAATCCGCGGATCACTTGGGAGACGACAAGCGAGTGGAACTTCGGTATAGATCTTGGATTCCTGGATAACCGCATCAACCTCACCGCCGAGTATTACGACCGCGTAGTATCCGACCTTCTTGTGACCAACAAGCGATTGCCATCCTACTACGAGATAACATCCATCGCCGGCAACATTGGCGCAACCCAGGGCCAGGGCCTCGAGCTCACGCTGAATACGGTTAACGTTAAGCAGAAGGATCTCGTATGGACAAGCGACATCACATACTATACCTACAAAGACCGCTGGAAAGAACGAGACCCGAACTGGATTCCGAATATTTACCAATCGATTGACGACCCCATCCGAGCCATCTTCTCGCAACAATCCGACGGCTTACTGAAACCAGGCGAGCCTGCTCCGGCATGGCAAAAGGGCTTGCTGCCCGGACAGATCAAGGTGAAGAACCTCGACCTATATTATAAGGAAGGCGACATCGTCACCGAGAACGTTATCGACGCTCACGACATCGTTATGATAGGCACGCAGGATCCAGACTTCTCCTTCGGATTCAACAATACCGTTCGATACAAGGCTTTCGACCTGAACATATATCTCTACGGCGAAACAGGCAGATGGCGTACGGCGAGCTACTACCATAACATGATCACAGCGCTTGCCGGAGAGTTTAACGGAGGACTGAAAAACCGATCGAAGAACTCGCTCAACAGCTGGTCGATGGACAACCAAACCGCAACAGTGCCCAACTTCCTGCAGTCGGCATCATACGCCGGCGACTACTACATCAGCCAGGTTTGGTACGTAAGATGCCGCAACATCACGCTGGGATACCAGATCCCGGTTCCCAAGCAGATTGCCAAGGCCGCAAGAATATACGCCAGCGTCAGCAACCCCTTTATCTTCACCAACTGGACAGGCCTCGATCCGGAAACAGATTACAACACCTGGGATTCCGGATATGAAAACGCAGGAAACTATTCGTATCCTAACGTAAGGACCTTCAGCGTCGGAATAGACATTAGTTTTTAATCTTTAAGCAGATAAATCATGAAAAAGATATTAGCATACATATTGGTGGCAGTCCTTGCAATCATAGTGCAAAGCTGCGAACTGACGTCGACCGATTACAGCAACGTCAGCTCTGACTTTTATCCCACCACCGAACGCGACGCTCGCGACCTCATAACATCCAACGTTTACGAAGCTTTCCGTAACGATGGCTACGGCGGTGCCTTCAACGTCGCTACCGGATTCTTCCTGCTGGGCGACATGGCTACCGACTTTGGCTACTGCTCATGGGGCGAAGGAAACTGGGGGCAGCTGGAGTTTGCCAACTTCCAAAACTCCTCCGGCTCGCGAAACCCGCGCATGAACTGGGAGCCATACCTCCCATGGATAAGCAAAATGGAGCTCACCATTGAGCGTATCAAGGGAATCACAATGGACGAGAACCTCAAGAAGCGATACATAGCCGAGATAGAATGCGGGCAGGCCTTCATGGCCTTCCTGATATGGGACTTCTACGGCCCAATCATCGTTGCCGACCTCGAAACCCTCAAGAAGCCGCAGGAAGAAATCATACTCCCACGGCAAACCAACGAGGCTACCATCCAATACATAGAAAGCAAGCTGAGAGCTGCCATAGGAGTATTGCCTAAAACATACGCCAAAGAAAGCGCCGACTACGGACGATTCACCGAAGGACTCTGCCATACGCTTCTCCTAAAACTCTACATGCAAACCGGAAACTGGGCCAATGCCGTAACCGAAGGACGCGAACTGATGAAGCCCGAATATGGCTACGCCCTCGTTACCGATGCAGGAGACGCCGGCTCGGCCTACGCCAACGTAGTCGCATCGGCCAACGAAGGCAACCACGAAACCATCTGGGCCGTCAACGGGCTGCGCGAATTCCAGGCGCACCTCTGGTACCCTCACGTAATCAGCTGGGGAGGATACAAGATGACACGCAGGTTCTTCGAGACCTTCGAGGAAGGCGACGACAGATGCGCCGAGAATGTTATAACCGACGGAGGCTCTGCCGACGGAGTATTGCCCGTTAAGTACGACATGAAAGACCGCGTTGCCGACGACTGCTATACCGACTGGATCGTTTATCGATATGCCGACGCCATCA
>JAITHO010000035.1 GCA_031279915.1 Tannerellaceae bacterium | reverse complement strand
CTTTCAATAAATATTGAAACCGTCCTGCAGGCAAAAACAGAGGTTTCAATAAATATTGAAAGGGTGAATTCCGGCGAATTGGAGGTTTCAATAAATATTGAGCCGACGGAAATGTTGATAGGGCAAAATATGTTTTTGAACTCAGATACATGTTGTAGTTGAGGCCGCCAGGATTTTCCAGAGCGCAACGGTGGCGTTGTTGAGGCCGCAAAATTTCGGTAGATACGGCTCTATACTCAAATCTTTGTAGATTTGTTCTCATTATACATTATATATATGCTTGAATATACTCATAGAAAATATCCCTCCGTATTGCTGGAGCGAGCCGTTGAGGAGCTATCGAAGCTGCCTGGAGTTGGCCGGCGAACGGCATTGCGGCTGGCTTTGCACCTGCTCAGATGCGATAAGGCGGCAACCGAACGGCTTGCATCGGCCCTCGTATCGCTCCGCCTTGAAGTGAAATATTGCCGCTCGTGTCATAACATTTGCGATGCGGATTTGTGCGAGATTTGTTCGGACAGGAACCGCGACGGCGCTCTGCTCTGCGTTGTTGAGAACGTTCGGGAGATGATGGCGGTTGAAAGCACCGGGCAATTTCGGGGTCTATACCATGTTTTGGGAGGAGTAATCTCGCCGCTGGATGGCATAGGCCCCGGCGATATTGAGGTCGACAGCCTGGTGGAGCGCGTTGCCGCCGGCGGAGTAACCGAGGTTATCCTGGCCCTGAGCGCCACAATGGAGGGGGATACGACCTGCTTTTTTATCTATCGCAAACTGGCTCCTACGGGGGTTGGCGTATCGGTCATTGCCCGCGGCGTGGCAGTGGGCGACGAGTTATCTTACGCCGACGAGCTAACCCTGGGCCGCTCCATCATGCAGCGCATCCCCTTCGAAATAAAAGAGGCCTTATGATCATGGATCTGACGGTTATTATAGTGAACCACAACGTGCACCTCTTCCTTGAGCAATGCCTGGCATCGGTGCGCAAGGCATGCTCGGGCCTGGCCGTTGAGGTGATAGTTATCGACAATGCTTCGGAGGCCGACCCCTATCTGTGCTTTAGCGCCATCTACCCCGAAGTGCGCTTCCTGAGGAATATCCGGAACAAAGGCTTCTCGGTGGCCAATAACTGGGGCTTTCGTATGAGCCACGGTCGATATGTATTGATGCTGAATCCGGATACGGTGGTTGGCGAAAGCAGCTTCCGCTACCTGTGCAGCTTCATGGATGCTCATCCCGACGTTGGCGCTGCCGGCCCCAAGATGATAGATGCCCGCGGACGGTTCCATGCCGAAAGCAAACGGGGCTTCCCGACGCCCTGGGCCGCATTTTGCAAGCTATTCGGGCTGCTTAGGCTCTTCCCCAAGTCGGGCTACGATCTGTCGTATCTGTCGGAGAACGATCCGCAGCGAGTTGACGTCCTCAGCGGCGCATTCATGTTCATACGGCGATCGGTTATCGACAAGGTGGGGCTGCTCGACGAATCTTTTTTCATGTATGGCGAGGATATTGATCTGTCATGGCGCATACGGAAAGCCGGCTATCTCAACTACTATCTCCCACTGCGGCTACTGCACTACAAAGGCGAAAGCAGCCGCCAGAACAACGAACTATACCTCAAGAATTTCTACGGAGCGATGCAAAAGTTCTTCCGCAAATACTATCCCCGCTCAAGCCGATTCTTCGCATGGACGATAAGCCTCGGGATTGGGCTCATAAAATTGCGGTCGCGCTTTAAAAGGTTTTGGTTGGGAGATAAACCACAGTTGCCGGCCGTCGATCGGAATGTGCTTATAGTTGGCGGCTCCAGCTCGTATGAAACAGCCAAAGCCCTCTGCCAAGAATATATCCACGGCCTCGCATCTATATCTTTGCTATCTCCGGCAGAAGCAGAAACGATCCCGGAAGGCATAACCGACATCGCCTTCATATCGCCCGACCTCTCCTTCGAAGACATACTCCGGCGCATAGAAGCCAACGGCAAAGCCTCAGGATACCGATTCGTTCACCATATATGCCATCCGGCCGCCGACATACTCATCTCGCCCTCAAAATAAACCATCCCCATGCTCTCAAACGACAACATCCGCCTGCGCGCCCTCGAACCGGAAGATCTCGACATCATATACGAGTGGGAAAACGACATGTCGGAATGGGACAGAGGCGACACCCTCGCCCCCTACTCCCGCTACTCGCTCAAGCAGCACATAGCCAAGGCCGGGCAGTTTATTTACAAACAAAATCAGCTCAGCCTCATGATAGAACAACTGGGAACAATGCGGCGCCTGGGCATGATCGATCTCAGCAACATCGAAGCGCATCACCGCAAGGCCGCCATCGGCATCCTGATCCACAAAACATATCGCCGGCAAGGCATAGCCGCCCAAGCCATCGAACTGATGACGCAATACGCCTTCAACGTTCTGCTACTGCATCAAGTTTACGGGCACATAGCCGTCGACAACCAAGCCAGCCTGAGGCTATTCAAACGCTGCGGATATGAAATCGCCGGAACCCTACGCGATTGGATAGCGCGGCCAGGCGGGTACGTTAGCGTACAAATTGTTCAACGACTGAATCACTGAAGAAAAGTGGAATACCTAAACGAACTCAACGAAAGCCAGCGCGAAGCTGTGCTCTACATCGCCGGCCCATCATTAGTCATCGCCGGAGCCGGATCGGGCAAAACCAAGGTGCTCACCTGCAAGGTCGCATATCTGCTATCACAAGGATGGTCGCCTCACGGAATACTTGCCCTCACCTTCACCAACAAAGCCGCACGGGAAATGAAGACCCGAATAGCTGCCCTGACAACTGCAGAACAGGCAAGCAACCTCTGGATGGGAACCTTCCACTCCATCTTCTCACGAATACTGCGCCGCGAAGCCAAGCTCATAAACTATCCAACAGACTTCACCATCTACGATAGCGACGATTCGCGCAGCCTCATCAAAAGCATAATCAAAGAAATGGGCCTCGAAGAATCATATCGACCAGGAATGGTTCACGGACGGATCTCCCACGCCAAAAACGCACTGATCACAGCCCAAAGCTATCCCCAAACCCCTGCGCTAATGGCACACGACGACGCTTGTAAGACGCCCATGGTCTTCGAGATATACGACAGGTACCAAAAAAGATGCACCCAGGCCGGCGCAATGGATTTCGACGACTTGCTGCTCCAAACCAATATCCTCTTCCGCGATCATCCCGACGCACTCGACCGCTATGCGTCGCGCTTCAACTACATACTGGTCGACGAGTACCAGGATACAAACTCCGCACAGTATCTCATCATCAAGCGACTCGCACAGAAGCATCAGAGGCTATGCGTCGTTGGCGACGACGCCCAGAGCATATACTCCTTCCGCGGAGCCAACATCGACAATATACTCCAGTTCAGACACCAGTATCCCGACTGCCGCATCTTTAAGCTCGAACGAAACTATCGATCCACGCAAAACATCGTTAACGCCGCCAACAGCCTGATCGCAAAGAACGACAACCAGATCCGCAAAACCATCTACTCCGAAAAAGAAAAAGGCGCCCGCATCAGCCTCTTCGCCGGATATTCAGACCATGAAGAAGCATACATCATCGCCTCCAAAATCGTGGAGCTACGAATGAACCGCGGCGACCGATACACCTACAATGACTTCGCCATCCTCTATCGCACCAACGCACAGTCGCGCGTGCTGGAGGAAGCCCTCCGCAAACGCAATATCCCCTACCGCATCTACGGCGGACTATCCTTCTACCAGCGCAAAGAGGTCAAAGACGTGATGGCATACCTCCGCCTCATCGTTAATCCCGACGACGAAGAAGCCCTCAAGCGCGTCATTAATTATCCCGCCCGCGGAATAGGCGAGGGAACTCTCGGCAAGATCCTCAATGCAGCGCACTCGGCTGAGGTAAGCGCATGGCAAGTAATCGCCAATCCGAACAGCTACGGGCTATCCTTCAATGCCGGCATACTCAAGAAAATCGGATCATTCCACAACTTCATCGCTTCATTAATACAGCGAACCGACCCCATCGACGAAGTCGCCGCCGCCATAGTGCGCGAATCCGGAATCGCCGCCGAGTTCATCAACGATAAGAGCATAGAAAACCTCAGCCGCAAAGCAAACATAGAAGAGCTAATCAAAGGCATAGCCGAATTTGTACTGCAAGCGAACGAGGAACAAGACAGCCAGCCCACGCTCGCCGACTTCTTAGCCGAGGCCGCCCTCTACACCGAACAGGACAGCGACAAAGCCGACGGCGAACGCATCACCCTCATGACGGTGCATGCCGCCAAGGGCTTGGAGTTCCGCAACGTAGTCGTCAGCGGCCTGGAAGACGACCTCTTCCCTTCCAGCATGTCGCAGGATAATCCGAGAGCGATCGAAGAAGAACGCCGCCTGTTTTACGTGGCCATAACGCGAGCCGAGGAGAACTGCATCATAACCTACGCGAAGAGCCGCTTCCGCCACGGTCGAACAACGACGGGAAGGCCAAGCCGATTCCTCTTCGATCTTGATCCGAGCTTCATCGACACGGTCGAAACCGAGTTCGCCGGAGCTCCAAAGCATGCTAACGCAATCGCCGCAGCCGTCGATGTCCGTCAGCCGCCCATCAGCAAGCCCGCGCACGATGGAGAATACGGCATAGTAAGTCCGCGCGATCTATCGCCTGGGATGGCCGTCATGCACGAGCGATTTGGCGCCGGCACGGTGCAGGAGATCAGCCTCGAAGGCGGATCGGCCAGCGCAATAATCGACTTCGACACTGCCGGACGGAAGCGACTTATCCTCAAGTATGCTTATCTGAAAATAGGCTGAGGGCTTCCTGTGCCGGAGCCGGCTTTGGCATTATCTCCGTAAAAACAAAGGGCCGCTGAACTTCTATCTGTTCAACGGCCCTTTGTTTTTCCTGCAACAGGCTCCTTATGCCTCATCTTCCTTATCCGGCTGAACGAGCTCGTCGATTATATACTCCGGACGCGCCTTCACTTCGTCGAACAATACGCCGATGTAGTGGCCGAGCATGCCGACGGTTAGCAGCTGCACTCCGCCGAAGAAGGTGATGATGGTGATGGTCGACGTCCAGCCCGATTCGGCATGGCTGAAGCCGTAGATCTTTCCGAGGGCAAACCATACTGTCAGGATGAGGCCGACAACGACGGCTGTGAATCCGAGGCCCATTGCCAGGCGGAGCGGCTTGTTGGAGAAGTATACGAGAGCCAGCGTGGCGAATCGGATCATCTTGCTCAGGGGGTACTTGGTGGTGCCGGCTGCACGGGCCTCGTGACGGTAATAGAAGGGCACTTGCTTGAATCCGATCCAGCTAATCAGTCCGCGGATGTACTTGCCATGCTCTTTGAGGCGGCCAAATTCGTTCATGACCTTGCGGTCGATGAGGCGGAAGTCGCCGGCATCGAGTGGGAACTGCACTACGCTCATGGCGTTCATCAGCCGATAGAAGGCCTTGGCTGTTGCTCGTTTGAAGAGCTGATCGCCTTTGCGCGAGCTGCGAACGCAGTATACAACGTTGGCTGCTTCTTTTTCTCGGAGAGCGAGTATATCGGGGATGAGTTCGGGAGGATCCTGGAGGTCGGCGTCCATGATGATGGCGAGGTCGGCGCGGCAATGGTGTATGCCGGCGGTCACGGCTGGCTGATGTCCGAAGTTGCGCGAGAAGTGGATGATGCTTACGCGTGCATCGGCGGCGGCTATTCCGTTCAGCAGCTCGCGGGTGCGATCTGTGCTGCCGTCGTTAACGTAGATTATTGTTGCATGGATGGGCAGGTTATCGACAACGGCTTTGGTTCGCCGGTAGGATTCCATGATGACGGCTTCTTCATTGTAGCATGGAATAATGATTGAGAGGGTGCTCATTGGTTGGGCGTCTTAAAGATGATGTATTTGTTGCCTAAGAAGAAAAGCAGGTTATAAACGATCATGGCGATGATAAAGTTGTAGTAGTGTTTGATGGGCAGATGGGCGTCGAGGTAGAGGCAAAGGGTATACTGGATGGCAAAGCAAACGGCAAAGACGGCGAAGAACTTCAGCGCGCTGCCTATCCATGCTCCTCCCGAATGCCCGAAGGTCCATCGCCTGTTCCACACGAAGCTATTTGCCAGCCCAAGGGCGTATCCTGCGGGATTGGCTATGCTTGGCGACAGATGAAAGATCTCCGTCAGCAGATAATATACCGCGAAGGTGAGCAGCGTGTTGCCCATGCCTACGATGGCGTATTTGGAGGCTTGTATCAGGAATGTTTTTGCCGACTTAAGGCTTGTCATGCTCGTTGCATTAGGCGTTATCGTCTTCGTCGTACTCCCCATCGTCCTCCTCGTCGTCTTCATAGTCTTCATCATCCTCGTCTTCGTCATCCTCATCCTCATCGCCGGTGTAGTATTGCTCCCCGTCGTCCTCCTCTTCTGCGAGATTAAAATCCATGGCTAATGTTAGCTCCTGCGGCATTGCTTTGCGGTGTATGAGGTCGAGGATCTCTGCCTCGGTGAGTTCGCGGATGTTGGTAATGGTTATTTGGGAGGAGATGAAGTTGCCGTATCGGTTACATTCGTCGAGCACGTCCTTCAGCGGTTTCCGGATATCGATGTTGACGGGGGCGAGCGCCAGCATCTCGAAGTAGATGTCGTGCATAACGATGCGCTCTACTTCGCATCCAACGGCCTCCAGCCCGAATGGCATCTCGCGTTCTATCATCTCCTTCTGATATTGAAGGAATGGCTCCTTGCTTTCGGCCACCATAACTACGTAGTAGCGTAGCTTGTTGTCGCGTCCGCCAAGGCCGGTTGAGATGTAGATTCGCTTTTCGTCGAGGAGTTCGGATTCGATTGAGATGCGGCATTCCATCAGCGCCATGCTTGCCCAGTTCCGCAGTTCGCCTTCGCTTTGCTGCGCATGAAAGCCTTCAAGGAAGCGGTATATGCTTGTGTCGTGCGAGAGGGCGAAGACGGATAGGATTTCTTTCTTCCTTACCATTGATATTCCCGTGTCGCTGAGTTGGTCGATGCAGCTTGCCACTTCAAAGCCCTGAAGCTTTTTGGCGTCGCGAATCTTATTGGAGCTTAGGAAGTATTCCATTTGAGTGACTAAGGGTACTTTCAGCTCAATGATACTGATTTCTCCGTCGGTTCGTCCGGCCATATTTATCATTCCTGAGAAGGAGTGATAGATTGGGATGAAGCCTCTGTTGTTTTTATTATTGTCCATTTGGAATAATGATTTGTTTAAAGAAGTGTATCGTCAAAGATAGTTTTTTTATCTATCTGCGAGGCTCTCGGCGCTTGTATCTTCCCAATATATTTCCAGAAGCGTCAAGGGTTCCTCGGGCATGAATATGATGTGGCTTGTTGCGGCGGGGATCAGAATGGTTTGGCCCTGTTCTAAGCGAATTGCCGCGTTATTGTTGTCTAAGAGCAAAGCGCTTCCGGCGATGCACATATATATAATGAAGGAGTCGAGATCGTCGGCATATCTTGTCCATCGCTCCTCGAGCTTGATCAGGCGGGTGGTGAAGTAAGGACAGCGGACGAGTATGACGGGCTCGTTGCTTTGGGGCTTATATTCGATGCGGGATGTGTCTGACAAATTCGCCTCAAGATTGATAGCCTCTTTGGCTTCTGCGATATGGAGCTCGCGCTTATGTCCCTGCTTGTCGGTGCGGTCGTAATCGTATATCCGGTAAGTGATGTTGCTTGTTTGCTGGATCTCGGCAACGAAACAGCCGCGACGGATGGCATGCACTCTGCCGGCCGGAAGGAAAAACGCATCGCCCTCCTTCACATCATACCTCCTCAAAATGCCGGCCATCGACGCCAAGGAGAAGCTCTCTTCCGGCCCGCCTATCAAGGCCTCAACCGATTCCTCGGCCAATTCCTCAGGCAGCGCTCCGCCCGTCAGTTTTGCAGGATCGAATCCGGAGTAAATCGACGCTCCTTCCTCGGCCTGAATAACGTACCACATCTCGGTTTTGCCCCACGAGCCATGTCGCTCCACCGCCAGCCTGTCGTCAGGATGCACCTGCACCGACAGATCGTCGGCTGCGTCGATGAGCTTTATCAGCAGCGGGAATCTCTCTCCAAACCGTCGTACCACGGCCTCCCCCAGCAGCCGCTCGCCATACGCCCCAATCAGCTCGTCGAGGCTCAATCCCTCAAGAGGGCCGTTATCCACAACAGATACGTCGCCCTCAAGATCAGATATTTCCCAGCTCTCGCCAATATCTGCATCCAAACGTTTCAAGCCCTTGAAATATGCCACGCGCACGCCTCCCCAAATAAGTTTTTTGAATATAGGTTGGAATAAAATAAAGCCCTGCCGGGCCAACATGGCTGCTGTAACGCTGAGCGGTTCCTCAATATGCAGCTGCTTTTTAATCGGGTTTGTCATAATCTATATATTTTTTTCTTGTGCAAAGGTACCAGAATTATCGACGCTTCCCAGCCATCCTCGTCAAACATCTCGCAGCTGTTATAAATCGCCCTCAAGTTTAGGGGAGATGATGTCCACACGTGTGGATTCTCCCCTTCAACAAATCCACCAGCTCCACATCTGTGGGAATGTGTCAAAAGGTAATTCCCGCTCGAAAAACAAGACATTCCAGCAAAGGCGGGAATGCGCCTGCATGGCAGGCGTAAAGCTTTTAACAGGAAAACGCCATCGGATTCATTTGGCGACACCCAAGTCACGAAAAAACGCCATCGGATTCATTTGGCGGCACCCAAGTCACGAAAAAACGCCATCGGATTCATTTGGCGACACCCAAGTCGCAGGAAAATGCCATTTGAGACAAATTGTCACACTACATTCACGGGAAAAT
>JAITHO010000089.1 GCA_031279915.1 Tannerellaceae bacterium | reverse complement strand
CTTATCAGTTTTTAAGTTTACCCAATCTGTTTTCAATCATATCGGCAATGTCGTCGTTCCCCTTGTAGTTAGTGCGGAGGCTGTTGAGGTATTGCCGTGCTTTGAAGTCGTCGTTTTGCTTGATGTAGATATCTGCAAGGAGGATGAAGCCGCGCGCCAGCCAGTAAGAGTGCGGCGTGCCGTTGTCGATGAAGTTCATTAGCTCCTTTTCCGCCCTTGCGTTATCGTTATTGTTGAAGTAATGCTGTGCGAGCAGGTATTTGGCTTCGGCTCCTTGCACAGTTCGAGTGTCTTTGCTGAGCTCCTGAAGGTCGGCCACAGCTCTGTTGGGTTGTTTGAGGCCAATGTAAGCCTTGGCGCGAACGTAGCGCGTTTCGGTCAGCACTTCGGGCGAGAGCTTCGATCCTTTGAGGATATTTTCGGCGGCTGCGAGAGCGTCCTGCCACTCGGCTGTTTGCTGTGCGCATCGCATGATGCCTATCTTGGCCGCGCTTAGGTTGGCAGGGTCTTCGGCGATCGACTGCAAGCGTTTGAAGCTTTCGAGTGCGGATGCGTAATCCTTCTCGGTGTATTCTATCTCGGCCTTGCGAGCCCAGGCGTCTTCTGCATAGCGAATGTCTCCGCTTTCAATCACTACGTTGAACAGTCGTTTGGCCTCATAATAGTTCTTGCCTGCGAAGTATACCCTTGCCAGATGGTAGTTAGCCTGCACTGCGAAGGCTCCGTTGGGGAAGCTCTGCAAGTAGTTGACAAAGCTGCGCCGAGCTCCGTCGTAATCATTTCGCATGAAGAGCCGTTCGGCTGCCAGATACGTGAGCGAATCCTGCTCGGATGCTCCAAGGCGCATTGCTCCGTCAATGGTATTGACGTAGGATGCATATCCTCCGATGTCGTCGAGCTCTATGTATACCGACTTCAGGTCTTGCAAAGCAACGCGGGCCTCTTCGCTTCCGGGATAGTTGCTAACAACGTTCTTGTAGGCGTCGACAGCTTTTCGGGGCTGATTGTTGTTATAATAAAGCAGTCCGAGTTGCAGTCCGGCTCTTCTGGCCTGACTGTTCTGCGGGAAGCGTTTGATGAGGCTCTCGAATGATTCGACGGCCTGCTGACTGTTGCCGAGCATCACGTGCGAGCGTCCGCGTTCGTACAGAGCGTCGGGAACGTAGGCGGAGTTGGGGAAGGATGACAGCATCTTGTCGAGCGCAGCGACTTTCCCACGATAATCTCTCCCCAAACCAAGTACATATCCTTTCTGAAACAAGGCATAGTCGCCTGCCGAGGGGAGGATGCTTGCGGCCTTATTGTAGTTCTCTTCGGCCAGAGCGAGCTGGCGATTGTAGAAGTAGCAGTCGCCTATGCGATTGAAAGCGTCGGCATAAGCTTCGCTCTTCTGCTTGGTTTCGAGAGATACGTACTGCCGGAAATGGTTCAGAGCGTCGGCATATTTCTGCTGGCGGAAGTAGCTGTAACCTATGTTGTACCATGCGAGGGCGTACATGTCGGTATTGCGCTGGCGGGTGTTGTTGGTGTAGGTTCGATAGTCGGCAATGGCGTCGTCGAATCGATCCAGGCGGTAGTTGGTTTCTCCTCTCCAGAAGAAGGCTCCTATGCGCGAATCCGGATGATAGTTGCCCATGTCTATGGCCCGGTTAAAATAGTCGAGAGCTTTGCTCATCTCCATGTTGGCGAATGCCTGGGTGCCGAGCTGGAACAATACGCTTTGCTTGGCTTCAAGGATCTTGGTTCCGGGTCGGGCGATCTTCTCGATGGAGGTAAGAGCCGCCTGATAGTTGCGCGTGTTCAGGTATACTTCCACGAGATAGTCGTTCACTTTGTCGGCATACTTTGATTGCGGATACAGATTCAGGAAGTTCTCGAATACTTTCACCGACTCGCCGAAGCCCGTGAATGCTGTTTCGTGGATAACAAGAGCGTAGTTGTACATTGCCACTTCCTTGATCTGCGGATCGAAGGAGGCGTTGGCGGCTGCTTCGAATGCCAAGCGGGCCCGGTTCTTGTCGCCGAGCTTCAGATAGCTTTGGCCGAGATAGAAGTTGGCGTTTTGCGCCAGCTCGTCGTCTTCCCTTACGGCATTGCTAAGGCATGCGGCGGCGCTGTTGTATTCTTGGCGATTGAAGTGGCATATTCCGAGGATATACAGATCTCCGCGTATCGGAGCGTTGGAGGAGTTTACATAGCGGCTCAGATATTCCACAGCTTTATCTTCATTGCCTTTGTGGTAATAGGAGCTGCCGAGCATGCGATATATCTCGCCATTGTTTAGGCTGTTGGGATAGTTGGCCAGTAGCTCTTCGCCTTCGGCTATTACTTTATCGTATTTGCCTTGCATGAAGGAGATCTGGGTTATTAGAGATTGAGCCTGCTCGCGATACTCCGGCTTTTCCTTCAGGGGAGTCAGTTCGGCGAGAGCATCGGCGTATCGTTCGGAGGAGTAATCAATGTAGGCCACATAATAGGCGGCAGCGTCTTTGTATTCTTTTCCGGCCTGACGGATTCGGAGAAAATATGCTCTCGCCTTGCTGATGTCGCCCATTTGCATAAGCGAGAAGGCCAGATAATAAGTATAGGACTCCTGCATCGAGGGCGGTAGCATATCAACATCGGCTTCGTTGAGCCAAAACAGAGCCTTCTCGTATTCCCCCTTCCCGAAGTGCAGCGCGCCAATGTAGTAGCTGGCTTCGTGCTCATGCCGGTTGTCGGGATAGGCGCTGACGTATTCCTTCAGCATATCGGAGGCTTGCGGCAATCCTTGTTTGTAGGCGCAGCAGGCGAGCAAGAAGTCGGCCTCCTGGCACAGATCAGCATCGGCGCCTTCCATCAGCCTGAAGTCGGCCAGCTTGTCGATAGCGCCCGAATAATTATGCATGTCAAATAGCTCTTTGCCGTCAAGGAACATACGCTCGGGAGATACGAAGCGGGCGGTGCGCTGTCCGGAAATAGCGGCTATGCTGAGAGCTATGCAAAGTAGAGTAATGATTGTCTTCATCCTTAGTGTCATTATTATAGTGATAGTTCTATTGAGGTCTCAGAGTAGCGGCCACGAGCTGTGGAGCGCTCAGCACTTCAACGGCTTTGGCCAGTACGGGATCGTTCTGCAGATTCTGTATGAGTTCGCCGCGCTCGTAGTAGTATCGCTTGACTATTTCGGCCGAGAGGAGTTGCTTTATCTCTGTGCCGAAGCGTGCGAAGTCTTTGTCGAGATTGGGAGTGAGATGCGCTTCCAGCTCCTGGATTGCAGCCGTATCAGCGTCGGCCAGGTATCCTTCAAAGCGGGCCATCTCCTTGAGGCTTGCGAGCATCTTTGAGCTCTGCCTGTTGTAGCTGAAGTTCTTTTCGGCGGCATAAGCTTTCAGGTCGGCCAGATCGGCGTCGGTTACGGCGAATGTTTCCGCCGGCGCAATTGTGGGATGCTTGAGCACATAGTTGGTTACGAAGTCGAACAGTATGTCGGGTTCCTGCATCAGGTAGTAGATGAGCGCCGAGGGGCGGGGTTCGTCGACCGTAAAGTCGGGAGTAATGCCTCCGCCGTCGCGAACAGGGCGTCCGTTAACGGTATGGAACAGCGTCGTTAGGCTGTCGGGAATATGGCGTGCGCTTCCGTCGGGATTGCGGTGCGAGTAGTCAATCTGCTGTATGCATCGTCCGCTTGGGATGTAGTATTTGCTCATAGTTACCTTCAGATTGCCGTTGTACGGCAGTTCGCGCGGAGCCTGCACCAGGCCTTTGCCGAACGATCGTTGTCCCACCAGCACTGCCCTATCCAAGTCCTGCAAGGCTCCGGCTACTATCTCTGCCGACGATGCCGACTGCCCGTTTATTATCACCGCCAGAGGCATTACCGTATCAATGGGCTCTATGGAGGTGCGGTAGATGCGATCCCATTGCGGGGTTTTGCCCTTTGTGGATACAACTTCCCGACCTTTGGGCACAAACATGTTAACGATCTGTGTGGCGCTTTCGAGTATGCCTCCGCCGTTGTTGCGCAGATCGAGGATGAGGGCTGATATATTATGATTGCGTTTCAAATCTTCAAGGGCGGCCTTCACCTCGGCTGCGCTGCGGTCAGTAAAGCCGCGGAGGTAGATGTACCCAACGTTGTTGCTGCGAAGGCCATAATATACCACCTGATTCACCACGACTTGCTTGCGCGTTAGCTCCACCGTGAGCGGCTTCTTGGCCCCTGGCCTTTGTACCTGAACTTTCAGCTTGGAGTTCGGAACGCCTTTGAGCATCTCGCTCACTCGCTCGCTCGACTCGTTGCGCACGTCGGTGTTATCAATTTGGAGGAAAACGTCGCCGGCACGCAGTCCGCCAGTCGCAGCCGGCATGTTTTCGAATAGCTCTGTGATGATCACTCCTTCGGGCCTCCGCATTATATAGGCCCCCACGCCTGCATATTCGCCGGTGGTAAGCATGCGCAGCGCATCTATCTCTTGTTCGGGGATATATTCTGTGTACGGATCCAGGCCTTCGAGCATGGCGTCAATGCCGCGTCGTACGGTTTGCTCCATGTTGACGGTATCGACGTAAAATAGTTCGAGTTCTTTCACCAGCGCGTTGAAGATGTCGAGCTGCCGGCTTACTTCGAAGCGATTGTCGGTTTGGGCGCTTCCGCTTGTTGTAATCAGCAGCGCCATCAGGGCTATTGCGGCCCTCCAAAGTATGGTTCGTCTATACATTATATATATGTATTATCTCGATGAATTATGACTGTGCGGAATTATCTCCCCGGCTTGTTCTCTTACGATTTCCCATTCTTGATCCGGTATTTGCGGTCCTATGTAATTAATCACGTGTCCTGCGAGCAGCGATCCGAGCCGTCCGGCCTGCCTCAGGTTAGCTCCTCGTGAGAGGCCGTAGAGGAATCCGGCGGAGAAATGGTCGCCGGCTCCGGTTGTGTCCAGCGGCGCTGGCGGCCCGTAGGCGTCAATATGTATGCGTTCCGACCCCTTTACTATTATGGAGCCCTTCTTTCCGAGTGTAACCGCAAGCATTCCGACTTTTTTCGACATGTAGCTAAGGGCGTCGACAACCGGCGCTCCTGTGAAGGAAACAATCTCGGTTTCGTTGGCTATCAAAATATCCACGTACTCGCGAATCACGGTGTTGAAAGTTTCTCTGAACGAGTTAACGATATTAAAGTTGGATAGGTCGAGAGCCACCTTCAGTCCGAGTTTCTTAGCCTTCGCCATAGCCGTTCGTATGAGCTCATCGTTCACGACCATATATCCCTCCACATAGATATAATCATAAAGGTTCAAGATCTCCTCTCTGATCTCTTCGGGGCTAATCGTTGGCGCTGGGCCCAGGAAGGTGCCCATTGTGCGCTCGCCGTCGGGCGATATCAGCACGGTGCAGCATCCCGTGGGGCCCTCGGCTCGGCTGAAATAGGGAGTTACCCCCGCTTTCACCAGCGCGCTTTCGTAGTAATCGCCCATATTATCCGTTCCAACCTTGCCATAAAATCCGGCTTGCCCTCCCAGCATGGCATAAGCTCTCATGGCATTGCATACCGATCCTCCCGGCGTCAGCTTAGTTTTCAGCTGCGAGAATCTTTCTTGAATATCTTTCATTTGCTGTTCGTTTATCATGTCCATAGCTCCCTTGGCTATGTTTACTGCGGCCAGCGAATCGTCGTCATGCAATTGCAGCAAAATGTCCACCAGCGCGTTACCTAATCCAATCGTACTCATTTTGTTTTTTTTCTGCAAATATATTGGATATATTGGAATAAGTCATTAGTTTTGCGCCATGATTCTTCCTTAGCTCAGTCGGTTAGAGCATCTGACTGTTAATCAGAGGGTCCTTGGTTCAAGTCCAAGAGGGAGAGCAGCCCAGAGCAACCGGATCATGGGCGCATAGCGATGGGAAACCTCTTTTTATTTTTTGATAGATTAAGCATACCGGTAGGCCGTCATCCCAAAAAGGTGGCGGCTTTTTTTATTTGCCCTGCGCTTGCTCCAATATTTGCGAAGAAATAAATAAAGCATATATTTGCAGGGACAACATGTATTACTTTAAAGAGATAGAAAGATGAAACCATAAATACTGATATATAGATTCACGGATAGCGATTTGCTGTTATGAGGCGCTTGAAATTTCCACAATACCCAAGTAATATCCTAGTAATTAGTAAACGCTCACGCTTTTGCGTGGGCTTAACTGATTTGATATTACGGGTCGTGGAAAACCTCAAGTGCAGAAAAGTTGGGTCTGCGCTTTTTTTTATATCAGGTCGCCGTAGAGTTTGAGTAGCAATATTTAACCAAGCATAGTTAACCAAAACTGGGTGTTACCGTTTTTTTATTTCAGGTAGAGACGCTCCTATGCGAGGGAGCGTCTCTTTTTATGGTGTGCCGAGCATGGCCCAAACACTTGGTGGTGCAAGTCCACTACGGGGGTAGGTAGTTACCAACCGTTAGCCGAACAGCAAGGGTGTCCTTCGCGAGGAGGAATCCGAAAGAAGCT
>JAITHO010000162.1 GCA_031279915.1 Tannerellaceae bacterium | reverse complement strand
GGGCCGCCGGCTATATTCTGGATGCTGGTTACGGCCTTTGTTGGCATGACTACCAAGATGGTGGAAGTTACTCTTTCGCATAAGTATCGAGAGAAGACTGCCGATGGAACCATGGCTGGCGGCCCTATGTACTACATGAAAAAACGTATGCGCTTGCCCTGGTTGGCTGCACTTTTTGCTATCGCTACCATCTGTTCATCGTTCGGCACCGGCAGTTTGCCGCAAATTAACAGTATTTCGAACGCTATGTTTGCCAATCTCGGAATCAATCATATTATTACCGGTGCGGTGCTGTCGGTCGTAATGGGGCTGATTATTATCGGAGGAATCAAGCGGATTGCCTTGGTATCCTCGCGGCTTGTGCCCTTCATGTCGGTTATATATGTTATAGGCGCTTTCAGCGTGTTGATTTATAATTACGAGAACATTATACCCTCTATATGTGCCATCTTCGGCAATATCTTTAGCGGAACGGCGGCTACCGGCGGATTCCTCGGAGCCACCGTGGCCTTTGCGCTTAACAGAGGCGTTAATCGCGGACTTTTCTCGAACGAAGCCGGGCAAGGCTCTGCCCCAATTGCACATGCAGCTGCACGAACGGAAGAGCCGGTATCCGAAGGAATGGTGGCTCTGCTCGAACCCTTTATTGACACCATTGTTATATGCTTCTTCACCGGTCTTGTTCTACTTTCTTCAGGAGCATGGAATGAAAAGCACGATAACCTCTTTCAGCAGGCCGACCTTTATGTTCTCAAGGGAGCGTACCAGGAAAACATTGCCGCCGACCGAGAATCCGTTGCCGCCTTCATCCTAAAGAAGCAAGATTTGCCTCTATTCACCGGACAAATTCCCGTGCGCAACGGACAGATCGAGAGCGACGGCATTACGATAATCCACGCACGCTCATTTGCCGAATCTGTAATCGTGAAAGAAGCCGACAAGCTTTTCAGCGGACAGCTATCCGTCGACAAAGGACGCGTTAGCCTATCAACGCCTCAGGGAGGCAAGCTGCATATTTACGGCAAATCGCTGCTCCACTCCGCTCCTCTCTCCTCGGAAGCTTTCAAGAAAGGATTTTTCGGAGAGTGGGGAAAGTACGTTATTCCATTATCACTGCTTCTGTTTGCTTTCACTACCGCCGTTGCATGGTCGTACTATGGCGATCGCGCCGTTACTTACCTTTGGGGAAATAAATACGTGAAGTATTACCATATTATATATGTAATAGCATTCTTCATAGCCTCTTTTACCGACACAACTATCATCTGGACTTTTTCAGGTATAGCCATTGCGATGATGGCCATCCCCAACCTTATCGGCATACTTTTCCTTCATAAGGAGGTGAAATCGCTTGTTGCGGAATATTGGGAAAAAATAAAATCGCTCGAAGGAAAATAATTATGGCACGTATTCTATACGCTATATACGTTCGGCTCATCTTCGCTCCCATCTTCATCCTTCTAACCGTGATAGCCGCTCTTGTTACCATCGTTGGATGCATGCTCGGCGGCAAGCGCATCTTTTCTTATTATCCGGGAATGATATGGGCCAGACTGACTTGCGGGCTTGCATTATGTCCGGTTGCTATCCGCGGCAGCGAGCACGTATTGCATAACCAACCGGCGGTTTATGTTGCCAATCACCAGGGCGCGGTTGATATCTTCCTAATCTTCGGATTCCTCGGAGTACCCGTTAAATGGGTGATGAAACAAGGGCTCGTCAAGCTGCCTTTCGTTGGAGCAGCATGTAGGGCAGCAGGCTTCGTTTTCGTTAGTCATAAAACATTGAAAGCTGCGGCCGGAAGCATAATAGAAGCCGAACGGCTACTGCAGGCAGGTTGCTCCATCTTCATTTTCCCCGAAGGTTCCCGCACAACAAGCGGTAAAATGGGACGCTTCAAGAAAGGAGCCTTCCAGATCGCTATCGACCAGCATGTACCTATCATCCCGATCACTCTCAACGGCCCATTCCATGCGCTGCCAATCGGAAGCCTCAACCTTCGCCGCCAGCCTCTCGAAATCATTGTTCATCCGCCTATAATCACTGAAGATGCCGATTCCTCGCACGAATCTGTACGTCGATTGGCCGACGAAACTTTCTCTGTAATTGCCTCAGCTCTTTGGGAAGCTTATAGGGATTAAGCTGCGATTACTTCGCTAAATTACGAGCGATGCCTATCGACGCCCCTATACCCTTTTTGCGTAGATAATCGCCGCGGTCGGCCGCAATGGTTCCGGTTAGTGTCCAGCCGGGCAAGAAGGCAGGGCTGTACGATAATTCTCCCATGCCCGACATTCCTTTCTTAGTATTCAGATAAGGCCTGTAATGCGTTCCCCAAGTTTTCATCACCGTAAACAAGGCCCGGAAAGTAAGCTCCGGAAGCAATTGACCGGCTATGCCGAAGTGGAGGTGATGCGTTCGCGTATCCGGAAATCCTAGCTTGCCGTCGGCATTATATTCCGGAGAAGTAAGCAGCGGCGAGCCTATCGAGCGATTAAAGTAGGATAGGCCTGTTACGTATTCGCCGTTATTATAGTAATTGTCGGCCCCGCCTCCACGACCCGGATGTTTCTCGTGATCGAACTCTATGAAGTGGAAGGGGCCCGTTTGGTTTCGCGTTTCGAGTATCTCGAAAACTATTTTGCGGATCCATCGCAGGGAGGGAGGCAAGTCAAGCTGCAGCCCCCATAGTCCGTCCATTCCGTTCAGGAACTCTGTTCCCGATTTATCCTCAAAATATCGCTGATGATAGGCCCCGATGCCCAAGCCGCAGGATGCATTATACGACAAACGGAAATCATACGAGCCATATTGATTCCCCAGAACATTAATCTGGTCGGATAGGGTTGCATTATCGTCGCCGGCCATTCCCGCCGCCACTCGCAAGAAATCGCCAATCGATCTTGGTTGAGCGCCTATCTTAGGGTCAGTCGACACTCCTCCCCATTGGGCTCCATGCTGCAATCCAAATTCGAGCGAAAGCGGGAAGCCGCCCTCTGAATCCTTCAAACGGAAGTGCAGCGACTTGTAATGCCACAGAACATCCCTAACGTACGTTTGCCTCTCTTGGGTAAAATGCCTCAGATAGTCGGTGTCAAACGATCGGCCAACGGAGAAGCTCCCCCGCAACTGCACCCACCTCCCGGCCAACCAAAACGGCGAATAATCCGGAATGCTCAGCATCACCTCCGGCATCGGCCTCGCATTGGCCGAACGTACCATATCGCCCGAACTCAGCTCCCGATCCCAAAGCGACGTATATTGCTCCTTGCTGCCGACGATGAGCTTCAGGCTCCTGTATCCCAATTCGCCGTACGCCTGCCGCACAAAAGCATTGCGATACCGAGGAGCCGCCACAGCCAGGTCGAGCCCCGCCTCCCATCGCCATCCGCTCAAGAACGATCCGCGGTAAAGAGCTCCGGCGCTTGCATATCCGCCAGGCGCATCCAAAGGAGCCAGCCCATAGCGATTGCTGGCCATCCAAAAAGGAGTGTCATCAGTTGAAATTATGGCTGTCATTTCGGTTCGCCAGGCGAATCCGTCGCTATTCTCTGTTTGCGCCGCAGCCAGGCTTGCGAACATTGCGAGGGTGGCTATAATAATATGTTTGACTTGCATTTTTCTGTTATATATAATGAATCTCAGCAAATGTAAGGCTTTTCCGATAGAACGAGAGATAGAAAAGACAGAACCAGGCGGCCTTAGTCGAAGAGGAAGGGCTCAAGTTGCTCTCTTATTTCAGAGCCTTTTGCCTCGCAAAAACTTTCTCCATTTAAAAACATTCCACTATTTGCGACAACATAAAAATATAAAGAACGGACATGTATAATTTTTCTCTCATATTCCCAATTTAAAGTAAGCGCTTCCGGCTCTACGGAAACATTCCTCCCTTATATTTTACTCTATATGCAGAATGCAAGTGTCCTGAAGAAGCATAAGAACATTTTCCCTAAAATATATAGCGAATATTAACCCTAAAAAATCAAATCAAAATGAATGAGAGTTACGACTATGATTTCAGCGGCAATCCTATCTGACAGGCTTTCCCGCAGTGAAAAATCCGGGCGGAAATGGGTCGCGACCTATATTCGGCTATCGACCCTCCGATTGCAACGCGGCACGAGGGGAGAACTTCCTTAGGCTATATAATTGGTTAATTATTCGAAAAAAAATCTCAAATACTTTATGCATTACAAACATCAATTATATTTGCGGCCATTAACAGTTCGACACATAAACATGCGAGACTTAGAAACAATACTGAAATTTGAAAGAGTTAGCTCCGCTTCTACGGAATTAACGATTAGTGCCATGCGATTTACCCCCCCGCGAAATATGTAGAAGATTCGCGCTTTTTCGTTAATTTTTCTCCTATCCAATACTTCAGCCTTCCGGATACATTTCGGAGGGCTCTTTTTTGCGCCGTCCACAAAGTGGATGGCTCCGTTAACTTAGTCAAGGATGCTATCCACAAAGTGGACGGCTCCATTAATTTGGTCGGGGACGCTATCCACAAAGTGGACGGCTCCGTTAACTTGGTCGGGGACGCTATCCACAAAGTGGATGGCTTCATAGACTTGCTCGGGGAGGTCGTCCACAAAGTGGATGGCTTCCCCGACTTGCGTGGGGCGTTATCCACAAAGTGGACGGCTTCCTCGACTTGCTCTGTGACGTTATCCACAAAGTGGATGGCTTCCTCGACTTGCGTGGGACGCCGTCCGCAAAGTGGACGATGTCTGAATTTGCTCCAAAAAGCTTGCTGCAGGGGCAAAAACTATTATCAGGCCGGAATGAAAGCGGCTGTGCGAGATATCCAAGTTCGATCTTGGAATAATTATTAATCAATGCTTTAGCAATCCACAAGATGATTAAACATTATTTGAAAACCTTGCATCGTTTGACGCACGCTGAGTACTATGCGTACCATAAATCCGTGTCGGAGAGGTTGGCGCAGAAGATGCAGGGACTGCCGCGGGTGAAACCGCAGTATGATAAGTACGTTGTGGCCTTCGTGGGCTACGACGGTAGCTTTAAGTTTATGCTGGAGGCTCCGGAAACGGCGCAGCTGGTAAGTTTGGACGGCGAACGGAAGGGGGCGTTTTTCGTGATTGACCATGCCATTCGCGACGCAGCCAAGTATTCGCCGGTGGCTGAGATTAAGGCGGCGGGCGAGGGACTGCTTCCGATAGTGAAAAACTTTGCCGGCACGCCTCAAACGGATTATGAGGGCGAAATGGCTAAGGTTGTGAATATGGTTCAGGATTTTGAGAAGCCGGAGAATGTCACCCGCATTGCCCGCTTAGGTCAAACCGAAAATCTTGCAGCTCTGAAGCAGATTAACCTCAACTTCCAGGCTCTTTACGAAACCCGTTTCGAAAGCAAATACGCTCACAAACAGAGCGGAAATAGCCTTCAATGGCGCAACAAGCTGACTGATGAATTTGATCTTCTGTGCAAAATTCTCCTTGGCCTCCGCCTCAGTGCGGTTGATCCTGACGAGGTTCAATCACTCGACGAATCCATTAACGTTGTCAATTCAACCACCGATCAGTTTACAACAATCGCAAATCGCCGCCTTGGCGTTGGCTCCTCTAAGAAGGAAGATGAGAAGAAGGATGAGGAGACTCAGGCTCCGGACGCTACCAACCCTCCGGCTCCCGAAACCCCTCCTCAAGCTCCCGACGCAACAAATCCACCAGCCCCGGAAACCCCAAATCAGAATCCCGTAGCCGTCCCTCCGGCTATCAACCCCGACGATCTGAACCCGCCGGCAGCCGGGGAATGACAAATGTCCACCCCGTAAATGGAAACACAACCGCAAATGCAATCACGACCGCGATGTGCCAACACCGTACAGACGCGATTAATCGCGTCTCTACAAACGCAAACGCAAACGCAATCGCACTGCGGCGCCACCGTACAGACGCTCAATTTGGGGTCTCTACAACCCCCCGCAAACGCAATCACGATCGCTATGCGCCGCAACCGTAGAGACGCAATGCATTGCGTCTCTACAAACGCAACCGCAATCACGATCGTGCAGCGTCGCCGCCGTAGAGACGCAAAATCTTGCGTCTCTACACAATCTTGGAAGAGGACTCTTAATACTGTCTATTATTTTTTTTTGATGTATAACTTTTTAATATTAATTAAATGCAAATGAGAAAAATTGCTACTAAACTAACTTGCAAGTGGCTCATCGCCCTCCTTACTTTTGCTTTTATGGCCTTCGCCCCTCAGGCGATGGCGCAGTACAGCGCTGCTGACCTTGCTGTTATTGATGCAATGATTAGCGCTAATGGACTTAGCTGGACACCTTCTTCTGGTGGAGCTCCTGGCTTCGATTGGGTCGTAACATGGAACGCTAGTTCGCCCCAGCAAATAGAGAAGCTGGATGTGTCAGGTCTTGTGACTACCCCGGCCCCAGGGCTGACTGTTTCGGGCCTTTCTGCTTTGAAGGAGCTTGATTGCTCGGGCAACTCACTGCCTTTGCTGTCTGCGCTACCGAGTACCCTGGAAGTGCTTAACTGCTCGGACAACTCGCTGACAGCTCTGCCTGTGCTGACGAACCTGACAGAGCTTAACTGCTCGGGCAACTCGCTTCCCGGACTGCCTACACTACCGTCGACACTGGAAGTGCTTGACTGCTCCGGCAACTCGCTGACCGCGCTGCCTACGCTGTCGAACTTGACAGCGTTGAATTGCTCCAACAACACGCTAGCCGGACTGCCTCCGCTGCCCTCAACCCTGGAAGTGCTTGACTGCTCCGGCAACTCGCTGGGCGGGCTGCCTACGCTGCCGGGTGGCCTGACAGATCTTAACTGCTCTGGCAACACGCTGACCGCACTGCAAAATCCGTTGCCGGGAACTTTGGTAGCGCTTGACTGCTCCAATACAGGGCTGACTGCACTTCCAGATCCGCTACCGGGAACTCTGACTGAACTTAACTGCTCG
>JAITHO010000137.1 GCA_031279915.1 Tannerellaceae bacterium | reverse complement strand
AGTCAACTTCTGCTGTATAATAATCAGTCGCCTTATACGGTAGCGTTGCTGGTTCCGAACAGGGAAGATCTATCGCGCAGCCTGTCGCGTCGGTCTCTGTCGCTCGATACGGAGGAAGGTCGTCGCGAAGCTATGAACATCATCAGCCGGCAAATCGATCGCTTTCGTGCGAAGGGCGATCTGGGCGGGCTGTTTCCCGATCGCTGGCTGCCATCCGCCTTCGCCATCATGCCCGAAGCCTGGACGGAGCAAAACGGGATGGTGAACAGCACCATGAAGGTCGTTCGCGGCAAAGTGGAGCAAGCCGCTGCCGATCGCCTCCGCCACCTCTTTACTCCCGAAGGCAAGGATCCGCTGAACGAGATGAACCTGAAAGCTCTGGAGTAAATTTTCAGGCGAAGTCCTGTACGTATAAAAAATGGAGAGGCGCCCGTAAATGAGCGCCTCTCTTTGTATATGTCATATAAAAATCAAAGCCCCTTACAGAGCTTTTGCAGACTCTCACGAGCCCGTTTCCTTTTCGTGGAGCCTCTAAACGCTAATTGTATTAGAAGTTCCCTTTCGCATGGCATCAATAAGCAGATCATTCTCCCTCGGAACGCCCACGGTGATGCGCAAGCAGTTATCGCACAAGTCAAGGCCATGACGGTTTCGCACCACGATTCCCTCCCGCAGCAGCGCCTCATAAGTCGCATTAGCGTCGCGCACCTTCACGAGCAGGAAGTTTGCATCCGAGGGATACACCTTCACAACCGTCGGCAATTGCTCCAAACCCTCGGCAAGCCGCGCTCGCTCGGCGCAGATTTCCTCCACCTGCCGCCGCATATCCTCCTCCCTATCGAGCCGCTCCAGAGCAATCTCAAGCGTAGAACTGTTCAGGTTATAGGAGTACTTAATCTTCTGCATTGCAGCTATGGCGACCGGATTAGCGAAAGCCATTCCAAGCCGTATGCCGGCAGCTCCCCAAGCTTTGGAGAGGGTTTGCAGAACAACGAGCCTCGGATATTTGTCGATAAGCTCAGCGCAGGAGGGCGCAGCCGCAAAGTCGAGATACGCTTCGTCAACAACCGTTATTCCCTCGAATCGGTCGAGCAGAGAGACAATCTCAGTACGGCATAGCATATTCCCCGTAGGATTGTTAGGCGAGCAAAGGAAGATGAGCTTGGATCGGCCGTCGGCAGCCATGAGGAGGCTGTCGGCCGTGAAATCGAAATCGCTTGGCCTCAGCATAACCCGTCGACATTCTACGTTGTTCACATCGGCGGCTACGGCATACATGCCATACGAAGGCGCGATGGTGAGGAGGTTGTCGCATCCCGGTTCGCAAAAAAGTCGGATGAGGATGTCGATAGCTTCGTCGCTTCCGTTTCCGGTGAATATCTGCGAGGGATGCAGGCCCTTCATCAGAGCGATCTTGTCGCGCAGAGCCGTATGCGAGGGGTCGGGGTATCTGCTGAACTCCATCGGATACGGATTCTCATTAGCGTCGAGATAAACCAGAGCCATTCCGCTGAACTCATCCCTTGCCGAGGAGTAAGGTTTCATGCGTAAGACGTTTGGCCGAAGCAGTGCAGTTATCTCAGTCATCGCTTACAATCTTGCTGTGGAAGCCATGCTATGTCCGTCAAGTCCTTCGAACCTTGCCATGTTGTGTATCGGCTCAGCGATTTCCATCACACCGTCGTAGTTGATGTGTTGAAAGTACAGTCCGTGCATGTAAGTATGTAGATTGACTCCGCTGAAAGCTTTAGCGTATCCTCCGGTAGGGAGCACATGGTTCGTTCCTGAGATATAGTCTCCGGCGCTGACTGTTGATTGAGCTCCGACGAAAACGCTAGCCGCATTGCGTATGAGCTTAGCATGCTCCAGGCATTGATCGGTATGTAAGCTGAGGTGTTCCGGAGCATAGCAGTTGGCGAAGTCAATCGCCCTCTCAATTTCATTCATGTAAATAATGCGGCAGTTGCTTAGCTCTCGCTCTATGATATTCCTTCTCGACAGCAATGGAAGCAGTTTGTTGATCCATTCCAGGAGCTCAGGGATTAACGACTTAGAGGTGGTGACGAGCAAGCTTTGGCTGTCGGGGCCATGTTCGAGCTGCGAAAGGAAGTCGATAGCCACAAGCGAAGGATCGGCATTATTATCTGCCACGAGCAAGAGTTCCGATGGCCCGGCAGGCATGTCGATAGCTGCACCGAAGAACGTTGCGAACTGCTTAGCCGCGGTGACGTATCGATTTCCCGGCCCGCAGATCTTATACACTTGCGGGATGCTTTCCGTTCCGAGCGTCATGGCGGCGATGGCTTGTATTCCTCCAACGCGAAAGATCTTCGTTGCGCCTGCCAGATCTGCGGCATAGAGTATGGCCGGATTGATGTGTCCGTCTTTGCCTGGAGGCGAGCAGAGAATTCTTTCAGGACATCCGGCAACGCTCGCGGGTACGGCAAGCATGAGCACGGAGGAGAATAACGGAGCGCTTCCGGCCGGAACGTAGAGGCCCACTTTATCGATAGGCTTGTACTCATGCCAGCAGCGAACTCCGTTGAAGGTTTCAACTTCGGATGTGGGCCGTTGTTGCGCCTTGCTTACGGAGGCAATGCTTCCGGCGGCAGTTTGGATGTCCCTTTTCAGTTCTGCAGATAGCTTGGCTTCGGAATCTTTGATTTCGTCGTCAGGCACGGCTATGTTGTCGATCTCCACTTTATCGTACTTCAGGGTGTATTGTCTTAGAGCTGCGTCACCTGAGATCTTCACCGCATCGAATACCTCTCTGACGGTGTCGAGCATGCTTGTCAGGTCGATGTGCGGTCGCTTCGCCAGCTCCGGCCATTCATTGACAGGAGGGTTCTCAATAACTGTAATCATAGAATCATCTTTTCAATAGGTATGACCAATATTCCCTCGGCCCCGAGGGCTTTGAGCTTGCCGATTCTTTCCCAGAAATCAGCTTCGTCTATAACCGACTGAATCGACACCCATCCGTTGTCGGCGAGCGGAGTCACCGTTGGACTCTTCATGCCCGGCAGCAGCTGGATGATGTTTTCGAGCGCCGCTTTCGGAGCGTTCAGCAGAACGTACTTCTTGCTTTCGGCAGCCACTACGGCGTCGATGCGGAAGATAAGTTTGTTTAGAATATCGTCCTTTTCAGGGCTGAGGTCATGCGATGCTATCAGTACGGCCTCGCTGTGCATCACTGTTTCCACCATTTTCAGATTATTGCTTGTGAGCGTATCTCCGGAGCCAACGATATCGAATATTGCCTGAGCAATTCCTATGGCCGGAGCAATCTCCACCGATCCTCCGATTACGTGAACTTGCGCCTTTATACCGCGCTTTGCGAGAAAGTTCTTCAGGATGGCGGGATAGGATGTTGCTATGACTTTAGCTTCGAACCATTGCAATCCCTCGTAATCATCTTCTTTGGGGATTGCGAGCGCCAGGCGGCACTTGCTGAATCCAAGTCGTTTGACGAGCAGAGCTTCGCTACCTTTTTCGACGTACTCATTTTCGCCAACGATTCCGGCGTCGGCCACCTTGTCATATACCGCTGCCGGAATATCATCGTCGCGCATGAAAAGTATTTCAATCGGCAATCCGCTTGCGGAGACGAGCAGTGTGCGTTTCTCTTTATTCAGTTTGATTCCGGCTCCGGCGAGGAGCGTCATTGTCTCTTCGTACAGCCGGCCTTTTGCTTGTATCGCGATTCGTAGCATTAAGCTTTTGTATGTATTATATGTATGTTGGGGGAGATAGCTGTCGTCAGTCGGTCTTCAGGTTAAACTCGTCTTTGAGTTTGCCGAGGGCAGGATTCACGTTGTAGAGGTGCTGGAATTTTTCTTCCGGAGTGTATGCGCGTTTCTTTGCGGTGGTTTCTCCGATTCGAACGCTCATCCGTATCTTACCGTTCTTGAGATGTTGTCGGAGGAAGGGCAGCATCTTTACGCTGCTGTTTAGCAGTTCCTCCTCCTGTATGGTATTATAGACGCAGACTTCGAAGAAGTAATCGTCCATCAGGACTGGCTTATGGTTGGCCATGGTTCCTTTCAGATAGTCGTTGTCGCCAACCGTTTGCGCGTAGGCGTCCCATTCTCTGATGAGGTCGGCTTCGTTGAAGGGCGAGCTTAGGTTGCGGTAGTCTTCTTCGGAGCTTGTTGAGGCTGTTGTCGAACTTGTTGCTTCGGCTGCTCGACTTAGGTTTTTGATTGATGTTGATGGAGGCAAGTTTGAGCTGCGTTGCGGAGCTGCCGCCGTTGTGCTTGTTGCGGGCGCTTGAGCTTGCGGGGCTGCGGCGGAAGGAGTTGCCGGAGCAGTTGCCGTCGATTCCGTTGCTGTGGGCGCAGCATCCTTGCTTTTTGCCGGCGTTGCTGTTGGAGCGGTATTCTCAACGGGGATGGTCAGCCGGCAGAGCTGGATGAGGGTAAGTTCCAGGAGCAACCGTTTGTTGCGGCTCAATCGGTAATTCATATCGCAGTTGTTGGCCAGCTCCATGGCTCGGAAGAGCAAGTCTTCGGAGCATAATTGTGCGACGTTCTTGTATCGTTCGCGAGTGGAGGAGCCTACTTCTATTAGTTCCAGCGTCGATGCGTCTCGGCATACAAGCAAGTCGCGGAAGTGCGAGGATAATCCGGTGATGATGTTATGTCCGTCGAAGCCTTTCGATAGGATTTCGTTGAGCGTGAGAATCGCCTGCCTGACCTCGCCTTGCAGGATACAATCCGTGAGGCGGAAGTAGTATTCGTAATCAAGAACGTTCAGATTGTTGATAACCGACTGATAAGTTATATTCCCATTTGAGAAGCTTGCGACTTGGTCGAAGATGGATAGCGCATCGCGCATTCCTCCGTCGGCCTTCTGGGCTATGACGTGCAGGGCTTCGGTTTCGACGCTGATTCCCTCTTGCCGTGCAACATATTCAAGGTGATCAACCATGTCGGCAATAGATATTCTTGCAAAGTCATAAATCTGGCAGCGCGACAGTATCGTTGGCAGCACCTTATGTTTTTCGGTTGTTGCCAATATAAATACGATGTGCCGCGGAGGTTCTTCCAGGGTTTTCAGGAAGGCGTTGAAGGCTGCGGGGCTGAGCATGTGCACTTCGTCGATGATGAAAACCTTGTATTTACCTATTGCCGGCGGCATCCAGACTTGTTCTATAAGCGATCGGATATCTTCCACCGAATTGTTTGAAGCGGCATCCAGTTCATGAATATTATACGAACGATGCTCGCTGAATGATATACATGATTCGCATGCATTGCAGGCATCTCCTTCGTCGGTAAGGCTTAAGCAGTTTATTGTCTTTGCAAATATTCGGGCGCAGGATGTTTTTCCAACTCCGCGGGGGCCGCAGAAGAGGTATGCATGAGCCAGCTTGCCGGTGATGATTGCGTTTTTCAGCGTGACAACAAATGGCTTCTGGCCTACAACGTTTCGAAAGGTAGAGGGGCGATATTTTCTTGCTGATACTATATAATTATCCATTTCCATTTTCATTTGAAAATCGTCGCAAAGATATATTTTTTCTAAGGTAAGGCGATTTTATTTTTTTCAACATTAAATGAACATTAATATCTCCGGCTTCTATTCTTTCAAAAATCGAATGATTAGATGCCCTTTTTGTCATTTTACAATGCCTCCGGATTTCTCCGCGAGCCATTGTAATCTTGCAATAAGCTCAAATTATTTTCTGCGACAAGATGTTGAATCTCATCACCTGCTGTATTTTTTATTCCCCAGCTGCCGGCGGGTTAAGATCCTCGGGATTGATGGGCGGGATCGTTGTATCCGGCTGTTGCGGAGGGGTGTTGGGAGCCGGCGGATTTGTCGTATCGGGTTGCTGCGGAGGGGTTGGCGGAGCTGGCGGATTGGTCGTATCGGGGGCTTGGGTGCCTTCGTCGGTGGTGTTGTCGTCGTCTTTGTTTTTGTGGTGATATCCGCGGTGGGCGAGGTTTGTTTCGGCTTGTTCGATGGCGGCGTAGATGTGCCCCTTTGCTGCGAGGAGGTTGGTTCGTAAGGTTGCGTCTTTAGCGCCTAGCTCGTTAGTTGTCCAGGCTGCGTTTAGGTTTTCGATGAAGGCGCTGAATGTGTCGTCGACTTCGATTCGGATGTCTTTCAGTTTGCCCAGATCTTCTATTTGTACTTTGTCGAACGAGCGTTCGTGGTAGATTGCTTTGAACGCATCATTGGCTGTCTTGGCTTTTCCGATCAGATTTGTTAGTCCGAGACTTTGGATTGGGGCGCTCCATTCTGGCTTTTCGGTGTCTTCAAAGAAGTTGGTCAGCAATCCGCTTGCGTCGGTATATACTGCTTCGGGTATGCTCTTATAGTTTTTGTGCAGAAATTCGAGTTTTTCGGCTGCCTGTTTTAGTGTTGGGTCATCGAAATACTGGTTGATGGATACGCTGTTCCAGAAATAAACATAAAGCGATATGCGTTTTGCGTGCAAATATTTGACGTCTTGGGTCAGAATCAAGGCCCGACTTTGTTTGTAAAGGTTGTCTTCCTGCTGATATACGGTTCGGAGAGTGTTAAATATTCCGCTGACCGTTGGCAATGCTGCTACTATTGTTATAAGCGGTGCGATAATGTTGCTGTCGTAGAAATCAGCATGTTCGGCTATGTGGAGCTTCTTGAGCAGCGTTTTGTATGATATTGAAATAAGTCGTTGCATGATCTTTGTTTTTTTGGGTTATTAATGTTGCGCAAATAAACAAAAAAATATTATCAACTCCAAATCGCAATGGCTCGACGGAAATCCGAGGGCAAAAATATTTATGTGCTGTCTCGACGGAAATCCGAGAGCAAAAAATATTTATATGATGTCTCGACGGAAATCCGAGAGAAAAAAAGCATTTATATGATGTCTCGACGGAAATCCGAGAGAAAAAAACATTTATATGATGTCTCGACGGAAATCCGAGAGCGAAAAATCATTTATATGATGCCTCGACGGAAATCCGAGAGAAAAAAACATTTATATGATGTCTCGACGGAAATCCGAGAGAAAAAAATATTTGTGTGTTGTCTCGACGGAAATCCGAGAGAAAAAAATATTTATGTGACGTCTTGACGGAAATCCGAGAGCTAAAAATATAAATGTGCCGGCTTGACGTGAGCTGGGGGTGGCGACGTTTGTTGGTGGCAACATCAAAATTTATATCTTTGCGGCAATGCAAGAATTTTGAATCTAATATGTTATGGCAGACGATAAGAAAATAATTTTTTCAATGGTGGGGGTTAGCAAGATTTATCCGCCCCAAAAACAGGTTCTCAAAAACATTTACCTTTCTTTTTTCTACGGAGCGAAGATTGGAA
>JAITHO010000101.1 GCA_031279915.1 Tannerellaceae bacterium | reverse complement strand
ACTGCTATCTGGTGAATGTATTTATCGGCGCTCATAAGCATCTCGATGGCCTGCGGAGCCACGTATTTGCCGTTCGATGTTTTGTAGAGCTCCTTGATTCGCTCGGTAAAGTATAGTGTTGAGCCAATGAGCCGGCCTGCATCGCCGGTGCGGAAAAATCCGTCGGGGGTGAACACCTTTGCCGTTTCCTTCGGCTTATTATAGTATCCGGAGAATACCGTTTTGCCGCGCACGAGTATCTCGCCGTTGGCGGGGTCGACTTTCACTTCGATGCCGGGCATCACTTCGCCAATGGATCCCATCGTTGAGCGTTCTTGCGGACAAAAAGATACGGTGGCCGTCGTTTCGCTAAGCCCATAGCCGTATACTATGGGTATGTTAACCGAGCGCAGGAAGCGGTTGATAGAATCAGAGAGGGGAGCTCCGGCCACGGGGAATATTTTGCCCTTCTCAATCCCAAGCGTCCGCTTGATAGCATTAAAGAGGAGCAGATTGTATATGCGGAAGCGTATCTCCAGTCCCAGCGGAGGCTTTATACCCTCGTTCATGTACTCCATGTTGCGGATATATCCCGTCTGCACGGCATTCTTAGCAATGCCCCTAAATATTTTCGGGAATCCAACGATGCGATCTTCCACTCCGGCATATACCTTTTCCCAAAAGCGCGGCACGTTGCACATCATCGTTGGCCTCACTTCGGTTAAGGCCTGCTGTATCATTTTAGGATCGCGATTAATCGCCAGCTCCGCTCCCTTCGAGAGGCATAGATACGACCAAGCTTTTTCGAAGATATGGGTGAGGGGAAGGAAGCACATCGAGAGGTCGCGGTCGCTTATCTGTGGCAATCGCTCGTGGTGAATCCGCATGCACTCCGCAAAGTTGTAGTGATGCAGCACCACACCCTTGGGGAGGCCGGTCGTTCCGGATGTATATATAATGGTAGCGATATCGTCGTCTGTCGCCTCCTTCATTCGCACCTTCACAACCGTTTCCGCATGAGCATTATTGCCCAAGCGTATGAAATCTGTGAAGTAAACCGAAGTTTTGTCCTCCGGATTCATCCTCACATCCTGGTCGAACACCACCAGCCTTTTCAGCTGCGGGCAGTTGCGCTGTGCAATGAGCGCATTGTTGTACTGCAGTTGCTCGCCAACAAAAAGGGTAGAAATCTCCGCATCCTTAATGATGAACTCCACCTGTGCGGGCGAGCTCGTAGCATACATAGGCACCGGCACTGCCCGATTGGCATAAGCGGCGAAGTCGGTAATGAGGCATTCAGGCATGTTTTGCGAGTATACTCCCAGGTTTTCATGCTCGGCGATGCCAAATTCAGCCATAGCCTGGGCGGCGAGCATAACAAGTTCGGAGAAGCGGCTCCACGACATCCGCAGCCATTCGCCGCTGGCCTCGTCGCGGTATCTGATCGCTGTGCGCTGGCCGTAAGTCATAGCCAGCCGGTGTATCATCTCTGAGTAATGCATATAATATAATGTATATAGGATTTATAATATGTATGAAATCTTAGTCGAAAGAAAATCCAGCCAAAGCAAGGTCGTTCCAGAAGGCCGGATAGCTTTTGGAAACGACCTCCGGCTCGGCAATTTCAATACCTTCAGGTCGGATGAAAGCCGCCGGCGCGAAAGCCATGGCCATTCGATGATCGTTGTAGGTTTCAATAACAGGCGAAGGTTCCGGCTCGCATCTGTCGCCGTTCCATTCGAGGGTCGATCCCTCGAGGCGGATGCTGTAACCCAGCTTGGCCAGCTCCGATCGCAGCGCCTCGAGGCGGTCGGTTTCCTTAATGCGGAGGCTCTGCAATCCTCCGAATCTGAATCGCACTCCCAGGAAGCAGCAATTAGCCACCAGCGTTTGTGCCAGATCAGGCACGTCGCAGAAGTCATATTCCATGCGCTCAACGACCCTCCCTCCGCCGCAGATGACCAGCCCCTCGTCGCCGAATCTGCTCCTAACTCCGAGGCGCTCGTATATATCAAGCACGGCGGCATCTCCCTGCCAACTGTCGGCACAGAGCCCGGCGAGCTCAATCGTCGCCTCATCGGCCAGCGAAGCGATAGCATACCAATAGGAAGCCGCGCTCCAGTCGGATTCAACACGGAAGGCCGTTGGCGAGTATTTCTGCGGAGCGATAGAAAGCAATCCCGGTTTCTCGGTCTCGACCCTCACTCCCTGCATCCTCATCAGCTCGCTAGTCAAACGGATATACGGTTGCGACACTATCTGTCCCCGAAGCTTCAGCCTCAATCCCCGCCGCATCAGAGGCCCCGTCATAAGCAGAGCCGAGATGTATTGCGAGCTCACTCCTCCGGAGATCGACGCTTCGCCTCCCTCCATCTCTCGACCAACAATCCTCAGCGGCGGATAGCCCTTCTCCTCAAGGTAGCCGATCTGCGCCCCGAGCTTGTTGAGCGTATCCGCCAGCAGAGCGATCGGCCTTTCCTTCATGCGCTCGCTTCCGGTGAGGATCCATTCGCCCTCCTGCATGGCGAGGTAGGCCGTGAGGAAGCGCATAGCCGTACCGGCAGCTCCGATATTAACGTACCTCTGCCCCGACGAGAGAGCCTGAAGCAGAGTTTGCGTGTCATCACTCTCCGAGAGATTCTCAATAGGAGCCGGCGACGCGCTAAGAGCATTGATGATCAGCGCCCGATTGCTTATGCTCTTCGATGCCGGCAGAGAGATCCGAGCGGCAACCTTATTCGGAGCCGTAACGATGCGGTTCATGGGGCCAGCGTAGGAATACGTCCGCCACACTTCCTGACGTAAGTGTGGAAGGTATATGCGTAAACGTGACGCGCATCTGCCGGACGCGGGTCGTTCTCAATTTCCGTCCATTCATCGAAGTTGATCTCCGGGAAGAAGATGTCGGCATCCTCAAAAACGTGATGCACGCGTGTGAGATAGAGCTTGTCGGCGATCTCCATCGCCGCCTTGTAAACCATCGCTCCTCCGATCATGAAAACCTCCGTCTCTTTCTCGCATAGCTCAAGCGCGTCGGTCATAGAGTTGCATACGAAAACGTCGATAAAGCTTTCGGGGGGCAAAGTTGTCAGAACGATATTCTTCCGGTTAGGCAGCGCGCCCTTAGGCAGCGATTCGAATGTTCGACGTCCCATCACGACGGCATGTCCCGTAGTTGCTCCCTTGAACCGTTGCATGTCGAAGGGCAGATCCCACAGGAGGCGATTTTTTTTGCCGATAGCATTATGCTCATCGACAGCAGTGATTATTGAAATGATGCTCATGGTTGTTGTTGTTTAGTTGTGAATAATCGGTTACAGAAATTATATAGCCACATCCGCTTTGATGTGCGGGTGCGGATCGTATCCGCTGAGGCAGAAGTCGTCGAACTCAAAGTCGAACAAGCTCTGCCGCTCGGGATTGAGAGCCATTGCGGGCAATGGCCTGGGCGTTCTGTCAATCTGCATCCGCGCTTGATCCAGATGATTGACATACAAGTGTGCGTCACCGATGGTGTGTATGAACTCTCCGGGCAGATATCCGGTAGCCTGTGCGGTCATCATCAGCAGTAGCGCATAGGATGCGATGTTGAAGGGCACTCCGAGGAAGACGTCGGCGCTTCGCTGGTACATCTGCATGCTGAGGCGTCGGTTGGCCGTATAGAATTGGAAGAGCAGATGGCATGGAGGGAGCTTCATGTTGTCGAGATCGGCCACGTTCCATGCGCTGACGATGATGCGCCTCGAGTCGGGCTGCTTCCGAATCATATCGACAGCCATCCGAATCTGATCGATGTTCTCTCCCCCGTATCCAGGCCAGGATCGCCATTGATAGCCGTAGATATGCCCCAGATCGCCATCGGCGTCGGCCCATTCATTCCAGATGCTGACGCCGTTGGCATTAAGGTAAGCAATGTTGGTATCTCCTCGCAGAAACCATAGCAGTTCGTAAATGATTGATTTGAGGTGTAGCTTCTTTGTAGTAACGAGCGGAAATCCGTCGCTGAGGTTGAAACGCATTTGATGGCCGAAAATACTGAGCGTGCCGGTGCCTGTCCTGTCTGATTTTGCAACTCCTTCGCGCAAAACTTTTGATACTAGATTCAAATATTGATTCATAACTCTTTTTTTAATATTTATCTCAACAAAGATAACCAAATATATGTGCCTTGCTTGGCCAGGTTTTGTCGAAATATAAGCTATGTATATGAAATGATGAAACCGCTTTGCCGGCTTCATATCGGCGAAAGCTTAATGCTTTTAACGCGGGCATGGTTAAATATACTAAAACCGTCTTACCTACGTTTTTGATAACACACACAAAAAAGTACAGTAAAGCAATGCAGATATATATAGATAGATACTTCTACTACTTATTCCTTTTCACGCTAACTTTTGGGGTGGTATTCTATACGATCATCGGCTTCGATTATACCGATGAGATCTGCGCTCTTGGCCTTTTCTTTCTCTTCGTATTCTGCATGATTCAAACTCCAAATTGGGAGATGAACAAGGCGTTGCTGCTAACGCTGTTTGTCTTTCTGTTTTATCTCGGCTATTCGATGTGGATAGGGAGCAATTCTGTTAGTGGGATACTGAACGATCTCTTTGTGCAGATCAAACCATACTTGGGCTTCTTTTGCGTATATGCTATCAAGCCTAAGATTAGCGAGGGGCGGAAGTCTATCATACGCGCTCTGGCAGTTGCATTATGGTTGTTCATTCTCTCCATTGGTATTGGCGACTTGTTTGTTCACCGGCTTATGCATGATGTGTTTGGTCATGAGGCGCACTTTGCAGCCACGGCGCTTATCACATCGCTTTGCTATTTGTATACCTCTAAGTTCAGCACGATCGACAAGCTGAAGTTTCTCGGCATGCTGGCGGTGGGATTGTTGTCGGGGAGGTCGAAGTTTTATGGTTTTTTTGCGATGTCGATGGGGCTGATGCTCTTCTTTATGCCGGGCAAGATGTTCAAGCTTAGCCTTCGCAATACACTTATCCTTGCAGGCATGCTTGGCGTTATGGTGATTGCGGCTTGGCAGAAGATTGATCTCTACTTCGTGCAGGCATTCTCGGGCGAAATAGAGCGCAGCGAGGTGGCTCGCTTTATGTTATATGCCGCAACCCCTATCGTACTTGCCGACTACTTTCCTTTCGGCAGCGGATTGGCCAGCTTCGCCACCTATCACTCCGGGCAATACTATTCGCCGCTTTACAGCCGCTACGACCTCGATCGCGTGTGGGGCCTAAGCAAAGACTATTACGCCTTCGTTGCCGATACTTATTATCCATCGCTGGCGCAGTTTGGCGTCGTAGGGATTGCCCTTTATGCATCCTTCTGGATATATATATTCAGGAAAGGATATAAAGGATATATAACCGGAACGGAGCGCAACAAGGCCTTGTTCTACATCATACTGCTGATTGCAGGCTATCTGGCTATTGATGGAATAGCCGATGCTACGTTCATATCTTACCGGGGATTCTTCAC
>JAITHO010000055.1 GCA_031279915.1 Tannerellaceae bacterium | reverse complement strand
CGACATATTCCTTCTGTAGCCCGAGTATTTGTTCGAAATGCAAAGTCCGGACAAACTTGGGCGGCTCGTACAAAGCAAAAAAATAGCCTTCAGGAATTTGTCCGCAAAGGCTGAATTATGATTTAGAAAAAGTGGAAAACCTACGCAATCACCGGTGGAAACGTTGATTACGGGGGGGGTAAATGTAAAAGCAAAACTCCCGGCTGGCCGGCAGAAATATACTATATTATATGTATGAGATGTGACCGTTTGAAATATCATATTACTTGATTTTTTTACCTGGGCAAAGATAAATAATATTTTGAATTGCCAACTTTTTAGATTCTTTTTTTCGAATAGCGAACAAATAATCTGTTGCTAAAACAAAGAGCCGCCGAATGATGAGTTCGACGGCTCTTGCTTTATTATTTTAGGCGGAAGGTCGCAGAAGTTTTGTTCCTGCCTATTGCGTTGCAGATTAAGTTGCAATCACGCCTATTTTCCCGATAAACAAAATCACGCCCGTGCTTTTTTCGCGGATCGCGAATAGGAATGGCTTATTGACCACGAAAGCAATCTCGTCCGTCGGGCCAATAGAAGTTGGAGCCATTTCCACCGATGTCACAGCGGCTGCTTCGGCGCCTTCTTCGTTGACTTCAACAAAAGTCTTGTGCGCCACGGCTGATATGTATAGCCGCATGTCGCTCATCAAACTAAAATCTGCGCGTTGATCGTCAAACGGAATTGTCATTCCCATCATGGGCAGTATGCTCGTTCGCAGGTTGAAGGAACACTCGGCTTTGAATCGCGGAAGCTGCACGCGCACCGTTGCCGGCGCCATCTGCTCCGTTATTGCGGCCCAGTATTCGCTGTCGAGGCGTTCGGCAAGGGCCTCGGCCGTCTCTGAGTGGGGTAGCATGACTATCATTTCGAAGGCCTTGTTGCCGAAGGGGAGGGATAAGAATGCGGCATGATCGTTCGCGGCATAGTCAAATTTCTCTGCTTGCATCATCATCTTCACCGTGCTTTGGCTGCCGGCTTCCGTGGTAAATGTTGCGTCGCGAGTGTTGTTTTTGTCGAACTCCAGCGACCAGATTCCTTTGAAATAAACGGCGTTGATGAGATACATGGCCGTTTCGGGATTTATCTGATCCACGATCTTCGTGATGAGATCGTTCGTTTGCTTGGCGCACCATCCGTTGATTTCCTTAACGGCCGATGAGGATGAGAAATCGAGGGCATTGACTTCGGCCTCATAATACTCCTTGTTGATGTCTATAAATGAGGCCTTAACGGGGAATCCTTGGCGATACCAAATTGAATTGGCGATAGCCAGCTTGGTCGACGGATCGACCTTAATCAGCGCCTGCCTGAGCGCTTGCGAGTAGTCGTTAATGTCGGCGATCGTGAAGTTTTCGGCTCGCAGGGCGGTCTGCATTTCTGTGGCGGTAGCTCCGGCGGCTCCGTTCAGCGTCATATTCAAGGCCATGCTAACGCTTAAAGGCGATACAAATACGTTAGGCTCTATCGTTTCGCTTAGCGAATGTTTGAACAAATCAAGCGAAAAGTCATTGTCGGTTGCAACCTTTCCGGCCGATCTCAGCTCAATCGGCTGAGCGTCGACGAGCTCCTCCTTGCCTTCGCTCTCTTTTTGGCATCCTAAGAGCAGGAGCGGAGCTGCGATTAAAAATAATTTTAAGTGTTTCATTACATATATATATTAATGTATAGATAAATCGAGCTAAGCGTCTGCACAGGAAATGTCGCCAATCGGTTGCTTCAAGGATTCAGGATATGGATAGCTCAATCTTGTTTTCGGCAGCCATCCGCCTCATGTTGAGCAGGGCATAGCGCATACGTCCGAGCGCGGTATTGATGCTAACGCCTGTTATTTCTGCGATTTCCTTGAAACTCAAGTCGCGATAGTAGCGCAATTCCAGGACTGTGCGTTGGCTTTCGGGCAGATGAGCAACGAGCTTCCGAACGTCGGCAAGCACTTGCTTCTTCACCAGCTTGTCTTCAATGGTGCCTTCGCAGAGCTTGATGTTGTTGAGGAGGTCGATTTCGGCTTCGTCGTTCGAGATAGTGTTCTCATTCTTTTCCTGGCGGAAATAATCAATGATGAGATTGTGAGCGATGCGGGTGATCCAAGCTTTGAACTTGCCGTTTTCAACGTAACGTCCTTGCTTGATCGTGACAATGGCCTTTACAAATGTCTCCTGGAATATATCTTCCGTAAGAGCCTTGTTGTGAACTATAAAATAGATGTAGGAAAAAATAGAGCTTTTGTAACGGCTCAGCAGTTCATCGAACGCTGGATTCTTGCCATCGGCATAGGATACGACCAATTCTTCGTCGGTCATTGTTTTAAATGATTTCATTACTTTCTGTTTTTAAAATTTCTTCGAGTAATGTTTTTCCTATAGGCAAGTTGTTTTTAATGTTAAACTGTGTTCGTGATACTTTGATTGTTTTATGGCCACAAAGAAAATAAATTGTTTTGATTCTTCCAAATATTTCGCCTTAAGGCGATGCAAAAGCCTATTTTTTTTCCCTCCTGCTTTTTTGATTGCTTGGCACACCGAAAAAAATCCTCTCAGACCTGTGTGGCGCTGAGAGGATCGTTTTGAGAAATGGACCATATATATAGCTTTAGAATTTGTATCCTAAGGTTACGGCTATGCGCGTTGATTCGGTTTTTAGGTTGATAGGATGGGATTCGACAAGGATTCCGCCGGCATTGTTGTATAAATTGGAGAATGCGTAAACGTTCTCCTTTTGTGATGTGAGGACGCAGGCCAAATCGAGGTAGAAGTTAGGAGAGAAGCGGTATCCAAGGCCTGCCGTGTAGTTCGTTACGTCGCCTCCGGTTGCGTAGTGCGGGATGGTGCCGACGGTGAATACTTCGGTGGAGCCGTTTTGCAGGCCGAGCTTGATTGGGGTTGCGGCTATGGCTGCGCCGGCTCGGATTGCGAATTGCGGAGTTATTTTCACTTCGGCTCCAACTCTTAGGGTCGATGCGCTGGTGAAATTGTTGGAGATTTCGTCGTTTGTCGCTTGGTTGGCTATGCCGTCGGTGTAATAAAGTTTCATGCGTTGATAATTGGCGAGCTCATAGTCAACGCTTAGCAATGCGGTTTGCCCGATGATAGCTGCGGCGCTGAAGATCCATTTGTCGTGCGAATGGAGCTTGTAGTCGAAAACGCCTGGATATTCGCTGTTGGGCGCGCTTGCGGTGACGGGTTCCGACCAGTAATAGGTATCGCTATTGGCTGTTGCGGAATAAACGTCGGACATTTTCGAGAACCAGGTTGGCGAATTGTATGCGACGCCGAATCTGAGGAAATCAACCGGCCGCAGTATGACTCCGGCGTTGAACTGGTATCCACGGGCTTCTGTCCGCAGGTTATTTTCAAGGTCTAAGTAGTTATTCTGCTCAAAATCCTCTCGATAAAAGGAGTGGAGATTGTAGTCGATGTTTGTGATGGCCAAATCTGCTCCGAGGAAGAGGAAGTTCGAGACGTTCATTCCGAAGGCGAAGTTGTATTGGTCGATTGCTCCGCTTTCGCGTATGACGAGTTCACGCTGATTGAGCTGATAGTCTGCCCATGAATCTTTGCCCGCGTCGTAGTCGCCAAAGGCGCTGTGATAGCTGTACGGATCTTTTGGGGCGTCGATCAATACGGCGTTGTATGCCAGGATTGTGAGCCAGTCGCTTATTTCTCGGTTAGAATAGGGGTCATACGAGTTGGTCCATTCGAGGTCGTCGCGATGGTATCCGGCTCGGTTGGCGCGTTCGGCCATGTAGTCGGAGATCGAATGGTTTCCGCCGCGTCCGAGGGCTTTGTATGTTCGGTTGAAATCTTTGAGGTGATGATATGAGATGCCAAGGTTCCAGCCTATTACTCCGCTTGAGGAAGCAGTCGGGAAGTAGAACACGGCGCCGAAGTTGTTCATCTTGAAGTTTGTGTTCCTTGAGTTAATGCTTTGATCCCAGCCGCTTGTGCTTGCCTGAACGGAGTTGACGCTCAGCGTGCCTGCTATTTCGGAGCTGCGATAAACTCCAAGGCCTGCAGGATTTGCGCTCATCACCGATATATCTCCTCCGAGCGCTCCGAATGCGCCTCCCATGCTCATGTAGCGGGCTGTGCCTATGAGGTCGGACTTGGCGTAGTTGTATGCATCCAACTGTCCTTGCGAAAATAGGGCGTTGCAACATAGTAACAACGCCCAAATTGTGAGAATGTGTTTTTTCATTTTGATCTTATGTATTCTTATATCAATATTATCATGATACATATTATATACTTGAATTTATCGTCCGCGACCTCCTCCTCCGCCGCTTGAACGACTGCCTCCTCCTCCGCCACCGCTGCTACCGCCAGACGAACGGCTACTGCTGCCGCCGCTGTACGATGGGGTTCCGCTGCTCCGTCCTGATGAGGATGAGGATGGCGAACTGTAGCTTGGCGATGATGACGAGCGCCCGGAGTTGTTGCCCGACGAACGGTTGTTGCTGGGCGCAACGGATTGCGAGCGTGGCGTTGATGATTGCGAGCTTGATCCCGGGCTCACCCGCGTGCGTCCGCTGTTGACCGTAGAGTTGCCTGAGCCGCGATTGTTGTTGCTGGGCGTAGCTGAATTGCGTCCAACGTTAGAGCCCGACGATGACTGTCCGCGATTTACGCCTGAGCTATTGTTACGTCCGTTGGCCGGAGTATTGTTGTTGTTGTCGTTTCGGAGCGATGATGAGCGTCCGTTGCTTGGCGATCCGCTTGTCCGACCGCCACCGGAATAGTTCCCATTGTTGCTTCCGGAGCGATTGACGCCGCTTGATGAGTTACGTCCGTTGGAATAAGCGGAGCGTCCGTTGGAATAATAATTGCGGGAATTGTTGCGGTTTGAATAGGCGTAGTGATGCGATCCGTAGTAGGGATAGTGGTAATGGTGATTATAGTAACCATAACCGTATCCGTAACCCCATGAAGGCCCATACCATGACGAATAAAACCATGGATCGTACCATCCTCCGTAGAATCCTCCCCATCTCCATGATGGCCAGTACCATGATGAATAGTACCAGGGGCTGTAATGGTAGGAGCCCCATCCGTAGTAGGGCCATCCCCAGCCATAGTTCATGTCGACGTGAACGTTAACGCGTGCGCCGTCGGAGTAGTCGGTATCGTATCCATAAGCATAGTATCCGTCGCTAAGATAGAGGTCAACCTGGTCGGCTCCAATAACGGTTATTTTGCTTGGTGAATGATATCGAATGATGCGTTCTGAATATTCGGTATCCGAAGTCCGATTGTTAACGCTTACGTTAGCGTTGTCTTGATAGCTGTCTTCTGATGCGTACCGTCCGTTGTATTCATCCACGTCCATGTTGTTGTACGAAGCGGATGGTGATGCGGATACCGATCGCGGGGCGGCTTTCTTCTCTTCTGTTTTAGCTTTTTTGCTGTTGCCTGAAGAGAAATAAACATCGTCATAGTAATCTCCCTGTGCGCTGATGCAGAGCGTTCCGAGAAGCATTACGGCGATTGCTGTTAATCTGATTGGTTTCATACTCTTTTCTCCTCTTGATTATAATTTAAATATTTTCTTATACTTTACAATTTGACTATTGGGGAAATGCTTAGTTTAAATTGGATTTGATACTGCGCAAATATAATCTTTTATCTGGAATAAGCCTAATTCTAAAATGAACGATCTCTTAATTGTTTGATGCAATGAGAGGGGGAAAACGCTGCATTGATTTCACCTCCACTCTATTGTTTTTTAGACTGCAAACGAGTATACAGTTGCGAAGTGTTTGCGCTTCGAGGTCAAAGAGCAATGAAGGATCGAAGGCACGACCGTTCATGCGGGTTTCGAAGTGCAGATGATCGGTGGTGGCGCGACCGGTTCGTCCAACAAGAGCTATGGGCTGCCCTGCCTTCACGCTGTCGCCTTGCTTGACTATATGCTTGGAATTATGGCTATATACGGTTTCGAGCCCGTTGTAATGCCTGACGACTATGACGTTGCCGTAGCTGGAATAGCTCCGGGCCATACGCACAATGCCTTCGAAGGATGCTCGTATCGTATCGCCTGCAAATGTTTTCAGATCGACGCCCGCATGATTCTTGCGCCTGCCTCCGAAGGGCGACAGCAGCTTGGCTCCAGGCAGCGGATATGAATAAGGCTCGGCCTGAAGCATAAGCAGGTCGATGTATATACGCGCAGAATCGGCAAAAAGCCGAGGATCCGCAGCCCTCACATGGCTGATTTCATACAAACTGAAGCTCTCCGCAATATGAAATCGAGGCGTTGGAGTTATCAATAGCTCCTCAAGCTGAACCCTTGGCTTGGCCAGTTCAAAGGGGCGTTCGGACGGTAATTCGGGATGAACGGAGGGATAAATAGAAGGATAAACGCTGCTAACTGCTATCTCATTTGAGGAATGTTGGCCGGAAGTTTGCAAATAACTGTGCATCGAGCGGCAGGCAAAAAGCATAAGGGTCATTAACGCGACCGCATAAGCGTACTTAGTTTTAATCGTCATATATATTTGAATTATAAACGAATGATGTAGTTGTTTTCGAATAGGGAGCGCAAAGATAATGATTTGCGGGGAGATTGCGGAACCGATCTCAAGAGAAGGCGCCGGGCCAAATGCATTAAGGTAAGGAAAAATCAGTCACCTACACTTGTCTATTTTAAAGATTCATTATATTTGCGCCTACTAAAATTTCGACAAATAACGTGCAATCTTTTCATACAATACAGAAATATAAGATAGCCACTCCTATTTCTACGGAGGTTGGATCTTTACATATTACCCCCCCATGTTTGCACGTAAATGACACACGGCTTTCCGCTTGTGTCTTTTTAATAAAGCATTTCGCTCTATCGGATAGGTTCTATGGGGCTATTTTTTTACCTTTTAGCGAACCGCCCAAGCTTGCCCAGGTTTTGAAACAGACCGTCGAACATGTTCGACAGCTTCCCCAGACTTTGAAACAGATCGTCGAACATGTTCGCAAGTCTGCCACAACTTTAAAACAGACCGTCGACCATGGTCGCAAGTCTGCCGTAACTCTGAAACAGACCGTCGAACATGGTCGCAAGTCTGCCGTAACTCTGAAACAGACCGTCGAACATGGTCGCAAGTCTGTCGCAACTTTAAAACAGACCGTCGAACATGTTCGACAGCTTCCCGCAACTTCAAAACAGATCGTCGAACATAATCGCAAGTCTGCCGCAACTTTAAAACAGACCGTCGAACATGATCGCAAGCTTCCCCAAACTTTGAAACAGACTTGCGAACATGTTGGATGGCTCCATGAAATTATGTGGCTGGCTGACCACGGTGACCTGATACGGGCGATGTAACAATTACACTTTCGACAACTAATAGTACAGGAGTTCAGGCCGTCGAGAGCGCCGGCTATCAAGTATATCCCAATCCCGCAAACGATCAAATACAGGTATCCGGCGAGTTTGAACAACTTACTTTGCTGAATGCAAACGGCGCAACAGTTGCCAAAACAAATGGAAAGATGATTAACGTCCAGTCATTGCCTGCAGGTATTTATTTTCTGAAAATCAAGAAAAAAAACGGTCAGGAAGTTGTCCGCAAAATAATGAGAATCTGAAAAATGGTGTTGAAAGACTTTCTAAAACACATTAACAACAGATTCCCATCGTCACAGGTTCAGAAGCGCAAACATTTATGCAGAGAGATTGTGCAGGAAGCGCCGCACATACAGCGGACATGAATGCCGCGTATTAAAAACTAAGGCGCCTTGAGTTTTGCCTGTAAAGCATGTACCGTAAATGAAAATGCGCAGGGCCTCTATTCACTGCGCCTTAATATGCAAAAGGAGCGAAACCTCTCGTGAGAAAAGTTCCGCTCCCTTATATGCTTCAGAACAGTCTGGCTATTCCTCGTCGCTGAGCACTCTGCCAAGAGTGTAGCCTTCTGTGATAGGAACGCTATCAGACATCGGAATGGAGGAGACATCTGGTAGGGCTTCCGCATCGCTATCCAACAACATATTACATGTGCCGGAGAACTTGGCGCTAGGGTCTACAACCAATGCCGGGGTGGTAATAAGTCCTTTGATCACGGCTGTGGGCTTCAAAACAAGAACTTCGCTCGTCGTTATGCTTCCAACCACCGAACCTAAAATTTCGGCGTTGACCGAATTTATGTCGCATTC
>JAITHO010000216.1 GCA_031279915.1 Tannerellaceae bacterium | reverse complement strand
AGAGTTCGATATTGTCGGGAAATACATAGCCAAACTTGCAGCATTGCGAGATCTATAAAGTTGAAGAGGGCCGCCTATGAAAATAAAGGAACTTCTAATAATTAGCTTTTTCAAGGCTTACGACGGAGGCAAAAGCAGAGTTTACTTTAGTTAATGAGCATTGTGCCGACGGAGCGTAACGCAGAAAAAGCAATTAGCAGAAGTTCCTTTGGCGCCCCGCTTTTTTGTTTAACCTATAAAATAAACCACATTGAACACCGAAATCATTACCATAGGCGACGAGCTGCTGATCGGCCAAGTTATCGACAGCAATTCAGCATGGATGGGCCGCGAGCTGGAGCGCGAAGGATTCAGAGTTACTCGTAAAACATGCGTAGGCGACAATGCCGAGGACATCACTTCGGCCATCTCCTCAGCCATGCAGCGCGTTGAGCTGGCGCTTCTGACCGGCGGCCTTGGCCCCACCAAAGACGATCTCACAATGCGAACGCTTTGTACATTTTTCGGCTGCGGCATGCACTTTTCCGAGGAAGTATATGCCGACATCCAGCGCCGTTTTTCTCAATTAGGTCGCGTAATGAACGAGCTGACCCGCAACCAGGCAATGGTTCCCGACGCTTGCACCGTTCTGCGTAACATGGTTGGCACTGCGCCGGGCAGCTGGTTCGAGAGCGACGGTCGCGTGCTGGTATCCATGCCGGGCGTGCCGAGCGAGATGGAGTGGCTGATGAGCAACGAAGTCATTCCCCGCCTTCGTCAACGCTTCACTCGCGATCTGTTCATCCTCCACCATACCATTAGCGTCAGCGGGCTCACCGAATCCGCCCTCGCAATCCGCCTCGCCGAATTTGAATCCTCCTTGCCCTCAAGCGTAAAGCTGGCCTACCTTCCGCAGCCCGGTCTCATCCGCCTTCGCCTCAGCGTGCATACTCCCAGCGCCGATGAAGCCCAACAAACTTTAGATGAATATCTCGCAAAGCTTGAGAAGGAAGTGAGATAATTGATGAGAAGGCATTTCCAATACGACGAAAGCAAGGGGGCACGAAGGTCTGTCTCAATAACAATGCTCCCCACATTTCTATTGCGGAATCCGGATTTATTGCCGCCTCTCTGACAAACCCAGCTGCCGCATTAGACTTTTATTATGCTATATAATATGTTTGGTTCCTGATTATAGCTAACAAATAATGCCAATAAAAAACCAAAGAACAATTGCTCTTATTATATCAATATTATTATTTATAATCGGAGGAATATTAACTAAAACATACCGCCAGTACGTATATAGTAACAATATCTTCGACTATCATTTTGCAGATACTATTGGGAGTTTAGTTTGTATTCCATGTTCTTCACTGTTTTGGTGGGCTATCTATAAGGGGAATTTTAGTTTTGTTAGATGTATCCTGTACAGCTTAATCGCCTTTATTCTATTTGAGATTATACCTTTTGGAGTTTTTGATTATTATGATATCGTTGCGATGTTTATAAGCTGCGGCTTGACATTGTTGATTTATCTTACGTATAAACGATATTGCTTTAGACATTAATAGAGGGAGAATATGTCTGCATCTGTAAGGAAGCGGTTGATAAGGGCACGAGACAATCCCCCCGGTTTGCAGAAAAGCATTACATTTGCCGCATTCACATAAATCTATATTATATGGAAAAGGACAAAATCATTTTCAAGCTTATCGAGAAAGAGGAACAGCGGCAGCTCAAGGTTATTGAGCTGATTGCTTCTGAGAACTTCGTCAGTCCGCAAGTGATGCAGGCGATGGGGAGTGTGTTGACCAACAAGTACGCCGAAGGATATCCCGGCAAACGTTATTACGGCGGATGCGAGGTGGTTGACGAATCTGAGAGCATTGCCATCAGTCGCCTCCGACAGCTGTTCGACGCCGAATGGGCGAACGTGCAGCCGCACTCGGGAGCTCAGGCTAATGCGGCCGTCTTCCTCGCGGCGCTCAATCCGGGCGATACCTTCATGGGGCTCAACCTGTCGCACGGAGGGCATCTGTCGCACGGATCGCCCGTTAATAGCTCCGGCATTCTGTACAAGGCTGTGGAGTACAACGTGGGAGAAGAAACGGGCCGAGTTGATTACGACAAGATGGAGGAAACGGCTCTGCTGCATCGACCGAAGCTCATCGTGGGAGGTGGATCGGCCTATTCGCGCGAGTGGGACTACGAGCGCATGCGATCCATTGCCGATGCCGTGGGAGCTATCCTCATGGTCGATATGGCGCATCCTGCCGGACTGATTGCGGCTAATCTGCTTGATAATCCCCTCAAACATGCGCACATTGTTACCTCGACTACGCACAAGACCCTGCGAGGGCCGCGCGGAGGAGTAATCTTGATGGGGAAAGACTTCCCGAATCCATGGGGGAAAACTACTCCTAAGGGAGAGCTGAAAATGATGTCGCAACTGCTCGATTCGGCTGTCTTCCCAGGCATTCAGGGAGGTCCGCTGGAGCATGTCATTGCCGCAAAGGCTGTATCATTTGCAGAAGCTCTCGACCCAAGCTTCGCCCAATATCAGAAGCAGGTCAAACTCAACGCCGCCACGCTCGCCCAGGGATTCATCGACCAGGGATACAAGATCGTGTCGAACGGCACCGACAACCATTGCATGCTGATCGACCTCCGATCCAAATTCCCATCCCTAACCGGCAAGGAGGCCGAAAAAGCGCTGGTGGCTGCCGATATCACCGTCAACAAGAACATGGTTCCCTTCGACAGCCGATCGGCCTTCCAAACCTCCGGCATACGCATCGGAGCTCCGGCCATCACCACCCGCGGAGCCAAGGAAGACCTGATGCTACGCATAGTTGAGCTGGCCGACACCGTGCTGGCCGACCCGGCCAACAGCGCGACAATATCGGCCGTACGCTCTGAGGTAAACCGCATCATGGCCGGCTATCCTCTTTTCAGCTACTAATTATTAGGAGGGGCAAAAGGTAATTCCTGCCTACCCCAATAAGTCATTCCCGCGAAGGCGGGAATCTCCGATCGAAAGACGGATACGCTTGTAGTTGTATCATATACCAACAAACACTCTCCACGCCGCAGTCGATCGGAGCTTCCCGCCTTCGCGGGAATGACTTATTGGGAGGGCAGGAATGACCTGCTTTGTGGGCGTGAATGAGCTGCTTGGGGCAGGCCGAATTGCCTCCATTCCCTCTTTTACTTCCCCCCTTTTTATTGCTTACGAATTGTTGGCGACGTACTCTCGCAGGCGTCTATCCAGCAATTCGTATTGATTGTTGCGGATGAAGGAGGTGCAGGCGCGAAGGCCTTCCTGTCTCACTGCTATCGTCGCATTCGTCTCAAATCTTTATTTCGGCTCACCGCTATCGTCGCATTCGTCTCAAATCTTTATTTCGGCTCAATGCTATCGTCGCATTT
>JAITHO010000160.1 GCA_031279915.1 Tannerellaceae bacterium | reverse complement strand
GAAGCTACGGTGAGCTTGCAGGGCTATATCTATAATGATTTGCTGCGGCCATGGCTGTGCGATTATCCGGCTTCGCTGGCTTATGCGCTGCTGTTCGTAACGGTCGTTTGGGCCTGCGGCTTTGTTTTATATAAGAAGAAAATATATATCAAGATTTAAATAATTAAAATAATGTAAGAGTATGAAGAACTGTATTTGTGTTTTATTGATTGCCCTCGTGGCATTATTGTCTGGCTGCAAGAGCGAGCCGGGCTTTACTATAAGCGGCGTTGTGCCTAATCTGGATTTGGAGGGCAAGTATGTTTATTTGTCTGAATACGGCGCAAAGGCTCCGCGTGACAGCGTATTGGTGTCGAAAGGGGCCTTCACGTTTAAGGGAGTGCAGGATACGCCTGTGGTTGCGATTCTGCGCTTTGGGAATGGGGTGATTGAAAGGCGCTCGGAGCTCTACGAGGGATTCCATTCGCATGTAGCATTTATCCTCCTCGATAATTCAAATCTGAAGGTAACGCTGGATGTGATGCCAAGTGTGGGCGGTTCGGCAGAGAACGATGATTTGAATGCCTACATACAGCAGCTTGAAACGCTGTACGCTCCTCGCCAGGACGAACTGATCGAGATGCTGACCAGCGACGACCCTAATGTGGTATCAGTTGGCGATGCTCATCTGAACGAACTGCAGGGCAAGGCTAACCAGATCCATAAGGCCTACATCACGGCTCATCCGAATAGCCTCCTGGCCGCCTTTGTGCTTCACATCAACCGCTATACCATCCCCGAAGATATGCAGAGCGAGCTCATAGCCGCGGCAGGCGAAACGTTTAAGGCCGTGAAGGAGATACAACAGATTTCGGAGCGGCTGGACGTCTTGGCGAAGGTTGGCATAGGCAAGACCTTCACCGATTTCGAGATGCCCGATCCCAAGGGTACCTCGCACAAGCTGTCGGAATATGTGACGAAAAACAAACTGTTGCTGGTTGATTTCTGGGCCGCGTGGTGCGGACCTTGCCGTCGTGCCATGCCTCAATTGAAGGATCTCTACACCAAATATCACTCCAAAGGATTCGAAATCCTGGGCGTATCCTTCGACCGTACGCACGAAGACTGGGTGAAAGGCATAGAGGAGCTTGGCCTTCCGTGGCCTCAAATTTCCGATATAAAATACTGGCAATGCGCAGCCGCCGCCATCTACGGCGTTAACAGCATCCCGCACACGCTGCTCATCGACGGCAACGGCGTTATAGTAGCCAAAAACCTTCACGGCGAAGACCTGGAGAACCGCATAGTCGCACTTCTGAAATGAGCCGCAAACAGATTTTCCTGCGCGTTATCATCTTCCTGGTCGTCGCCATCAGCATCGCCGCCATCGTTTTATGCGCTCTCACATACAAGGAGCGTCCCTGGCTGGCCCTCTTTGCAGGCAGTTGCGGAGCGATTCTCGACATTAACATCATAGCCGTCTGGTATCTGGTAAAGCGCAATTTCAGAGATTAAGCCGCGGGGAGGCAATCTGCGTCACGCGCAATGAAAGGCAGGGCTGCGATTATCTCGCGTCTCTGCCTTTTTTCTGGGGATAAAACAAGAGGGAGAGCTTTGCACGAGAGGCGTCCGGAAAGAAATTCTGGGGGTCTGTACACGCGTATGAGGCGTCCGGAAAGAAATCTGGGGGTTCATACGTGCGTATGAGGCGTCCGGAAAGAAATTCTGGGGGTCTATACGCGCGTATGAGGCGTCCGGAAAGAAATTCTGGGGGTCTATACGCGCGTATGAGGCGTCCGGAAAGAAATCCTGGGGGGCTATACACGCGTATGAGGCGTCCGGAAAGAAATTCTGGAGCCTCCGCAAGGATATGTCTTTGACGGGATTGGGGGGCGAAAATATTCGAGCCCGATTGCCCCATATATATTTGATACGACCCGCCAATCGTCGCAAGTAAAAATCGCCGTACCGCGTAAGTAAATCGAGCTACATAGTCGTGTATAAAGAAAAAGCACGCGCTATTAGCTCCGGATGAAGGAAAAAGAAATCTTAGAAATATTTGGTACGCTCTACAAAAAATTTGCTCCTGTACTGATCTCGTATGCCTCCCGCTTTGTTGACAGCGGAACGGCAGAAGATTTGGTGCAGGATATTTTTCTCAAAGCATGGCACAAACATTCCTTTATTTTTCAGAAGGAAGGCATCAAAACCTATCTGTACAATGCGGTGCGCCATGCCTGCCTCGACGATTTGAAGCATCAGGAGGTTAAGGCGCGATATGAAAACTCCGTTTGCCTCAAACTGAAAATTGAGGAGCTGTATTATACCGACGATCCCGACTTCCTTTTCATGGACGACAGCCGCCTTACGGCAATATACGACGAGATAGAAAAGCTTCCGACCCGGTGCCGCGAGATATTTGTGATGGCCTATCTCGAGGAGCGCAAGTCGGGCGAGATAGCCGTGTTGCTCAATCTCTCGAAGCGCACGGTCGAAGCTCAGCTATACAAGGCTCTGAAAACGATACGCGAGGCCTTGCAATCGCGGCTTTCATCGCATGCTCATTCGCCGCGTAAGTATATTTTTTTCGGAAGTCGTACAATAAATAAGAACAAATGAAAAGTGTACAACAAATTATAGGAAAACGATGGAAGAATTGATAGTCCGTTACTTGCAGCAGGATATTTCGGAAGAAGAGGCCCGCACGCTGGAAGCCTGGTTGCATGAGGTGTCCGACAACCGAGAGATGTTTTTTCAGTTGAAAGGAATATTCGACTCCGTTAAACGTCGCAAACGCTTAAGCGAAGAAGAGGTTGAGCGCAGCTGGCAGCTAATGCAGAGCAAACTGAAGCTGCAGCCTCCGGTTAGCCGTTCGCAGCCGGCCAAGCGTCATAGTCTGAGGCGAACGATGAAGTATGCAGGCCTTATCCTTGCCTTCGCATTGATAGGCATAGCCGTTGGCGAATATATAGGCCGTCGGGCAGGATCATCAACAGCCTACACCGAGATCAGCGTCCCAAAGGGCGGCAAGCCCAATATCGTGACGCTATCCGACGGCAGTCGCATACAGCTAAATGCAGCCACCACGCTTCGCTATCCCACGCGCTTCTCATCATCCGCCCGCGAAGTATTTGTCGACGGAGAGGCATGGTTTGAAGTGGCCGACGACTCAAGGATCCCCTTCGTGGTTAAGCTCAAGCAGCAAACAGTTATCGTGCACGGCACCCGCTTCAACATCGAAGCCTATCACGAAGAAGACAACAATATCGTCACGCTGATCAGCGGCAGCATAACGCTCGAATCCTTTACCTCCAATGGCGAAAAGATCAACAGCGTGCGACTGAAGCCCGGGCAGAAAGTCCACTTCGATCGCCAAGCCGGAACAGTGATGATGGAAGAGGCCGACATCTCGCTCGCCGGCACATGGACAAAGGGCGAGTATCGCTTTAAGGACGAAACCCTGGCCCAAATCTTCAAACGACTGGAAAACTATTACGACATCCGCATATACCTTGAAGACGAAGAGCTGAAGGACATAAAATACACAGGAACCTTTTCCCTGAACCAGAGCATCCGCGAGGTTCTCCGCATAATCAATCACGACGACCACTTCAGCTTCCTACAAACAGAAACAGAAATTCGAATAAAGAAAAAATAAGAAGTTTAACCCTTAAATCAGAATAGCCTATGGAGCATCAATCATTATGAGAGCCACACAAAAAACGAATCGGAAAACGCTGCTAACATTTCCCGATTCTCACTTTTTTCAGTAAACAAATCTTCCGTCTATCTGTCAGCAAAACAAAGTTCGGAAGAAAGAGTAATCACTAAAAAACATTCAATAGTATGTATAAAAAACGAATAAACAATAGGAACTTGTGTCTAAAAACAGGGCGCATCATGAAAATAACAATCATTATGATATTGGCCGGAGTTATGTACGCATCCGCAGGGACTTATGCTCAGGAACACCGGGTATCTGTAAACGTTAAGAACGGAACGTTTTACGACGTTGTCACTCAAATAGAGAAGCAGTCGGAGTTCTTGTTTTTCTATAAGAGCGAGGAAATAAGCAACAGTCAGCGTGTCACCTTGGTTGCCAGCAACAAGCTGGTTGGTGAGATCCTGAATGAATTTGTTAAGAATCGCGGCCTCACCTACCGTATAATGGACAGGCATATCCTCATAACTAAAGCATCGGAAGGACAGCAACAAGGCCGACGCATTAGCGGCACTGTCGTCGATGCGAACAATGAGCCGATTATAGGCGCGAGCATAATAGAGAAAAGCGCCACAACCAACGGAACGGTGACCGACGTGGATGGCAACTTCAGCCTGAACGTGGCTCCCGGAGCAACCATCAAAGTGTCGTTTATCGGATACGTGTCGCAGGAGATCGTTACCGGCAATCAAACGACCTTCCGCATCACGCTGGCAGAGGATAGCCAAGCGCTGGAGGAAGTCGTGGTCGTTGGATACGGCAGCCAGAAGAAGGCTCACCTCACCGGCGCCGTCGCAACGGTGTCGCTGCCCGAAATGGAGAAGCGAACGGTGGCCCAAACCTCATTGGCCTTGCAGGGTCTTGTGCCGGGCGTGGTCGTAACTCAAAGAAGCGGTAAGCCGGGCGGCGACGGAGGTACTATCAGTGTTCGCGGTAAAACGACGTTGGGAAACAACGACGTCCTCGTGCTGATCGACGGCGTGGAATCGAACATCAACTCGATTGACCCTAAGATGATCGAATCGATTTCCGTACTCAAAGACGCAGCATCGGCCGCTATCTACGGAAACCGCGCCGCCAACGGAGTAATCCTCATCACTACCAAACGCGCCGAAGACGGCAAAGCCTACATCTCATACAGCGGATACATTGCCCAAGGCAAACCAACCAATGTGCCGAAGTACGTTGGAGCTGTCGACTTCATGAAGTACATCTCCATCGCAAAGCGTGCAGTCGGCATGACTCCGGAATATTCCGAGGAGTACATTGCAGAGTATGAAGATGGCGTTCGCCGAGGCGATCCGAACTATCCGGACGTGGACTGGTTTGATGCTACAACCACCAACAATGGTTTAATCAATAGCCATTTCGTAACAGTAAGCTTAGGGAAGAAGGAGATCAAATCAATAGCGCAGGTAGGTTATCTGTCGCAAAACGGTTTGACGGAGAATACAAACTTTAAGCGATACACCTTGCGCTCCAATACTGACTTCAATATATCGGAGAAGATAGAAGTGCGTACCGACTTGGCTCTGGTATATTCGGACGCTACGGAGCCCTCAAAGCTGAGCACCGGATACAACTGGGTTGGCAGGATCCCCGCCAATCAAGCTGCATACCTGGCCGACGGTCGATACGGACCCGGATGGCAAGGAGTGAATCCGGTGGCCTACTACAAGGACGGAGGCATCATCACCAATACCCAGCCATCGGCCATCATTAATCTTGTTGCCAAGTATACTCCGATAAAGAACCTTGAGATCAAAGGACAGTATGCCGTGAACTATTGGGAAGGCCACACCACGAACTGGGACAAACGAGTGCAGCTCTATCTCAACGACGGAACTCCCGATCCGCAAACCCAAAGCAAGTCGACCCTGCGCGAGAACACAGGTCGCAACCTCCGGACTATGTTCAACGGAAGCGCAACCTTCAATCATACCTTCAACGACACGCACAACTTCAAGCTCATGGCCGGCTATCAGCAGGAATCCTTCTGGAACAAATGGCACGAAGGCTATCGCGAGATCTTCCCCTTCCCCGACTATCCGGTGCTGAATGCCGGCGGGCAGGAGAATCAGAAGTCGAACGGATCAGCATCCGATTATGCTTTGCAGTCGGCCTTCGGTCGCTTCAATTACAACTTCAAGGAGAGGTACCTGTTCGAAGCTGTGTTGCGCTACGACGGATCATCCAGGTTTGCCGACGGACATAAGTGGGGTACCTTCCCTTCTGTATCGGCAGGCTGGCGAGTGAGCGAAGAAGATTTCTGGGCCGATCTTAAGCCTACAATCAATAATCTGAAGCTGAAATTCTCGTACGGACAGTTAGGCAATCAAACTTTGCCCAGCTATTATCCGGCGCAATCTGTCGTCAATCTGGGAACGAACTACATTTTCGACAAGACCATTACCTCCGGAGCGGCTCTGACGGCCATGGCCAACAGTTTGATAAGCTGGGAAACGACAACGCAGACTAACGTCGGCATCGACATCAACATTTTCAATAAATTAGAGATCAACGCCGACTACTATTATCGCCTGACAGACGATATATTGCTTAACCTTAACATCCCTCTCATCATCGGACTTTCGGCTCCCGCACAAAATGCCGGAAAGCTTGAGAATCGCGGCTGGGAGATAGGCGCAACCTACAATGATAAGTTCGGCGACTTGAATTTCAGCGCCATG
>JAITHO010000146.1 GCA_031279915.1 Tannerellaceae bacterium | reverse complement strand
ATTTATGCCCCACGCGTGATAGACTTCCGTACAATGAATTGACTTCAGCCTTCATTTGGTTGTTGCAAAGATATAACTTTTTTGAAAATTAATTTGGAAATTATCATAGTATCTACGGGCAACTAAGCTCGCGACTATTTGTTCGGTGCGTTATGTACCTAAACGAATAGCGCGCCGATTACAAAGCGGAGTGAGCCTGGGTATCATTCCCCCTTCTTGACCCGATATAAATGGTTTGCCCTCCGAGATGCCGCGAATCGTTGACATGCGTCTCGCTATGTATTTGTTTATATTTGCAGCCATAATCTATTAATTCAACAAAAAATTAAGTCATGAAAAAGTTATTCTTACTGTTTGCGCTTGTGGCCGGCATTGCTACGGTTCAGGCTCAGGTGAAGATCGGCGGAAGGTCGATTGATACAAAAAAGGCTGTGCAGTCGGCCAAGGATGTAGCCACTGCGGTTACTCTTAGCGACGCCGACGTGGCTGAACTTTGCCGCGAAGCCGTCGAATGGATGGATGCGCACAATCCTATTGCCGACGAATCAACCGACTACGGAGCTCGGCTTGCCCGGCTTACCAAGAACCTCAGCAGCGTGAACGGCCTTCCGCTGAACTTTAAGGTTTATCATGTTATAGATATCAATGCATTTGCCTGTGGCGACGGAAGCGTGAGAGTGTTCAGCTCGCTGATGGATTTGATGGACGATGATGAACTGATGGCTGTTATAGGCCACGAAGTGGGGCATATTGCAGGAAATGACGTTAAGGATGCTATCAAAAGCGCTTACCTGACTTCGGCTGCAATCAATGCGGCAGGAGCGGCCAGCAAAACCGTAGGCTCGCTGTCGGATACTGAACTTGGAGAGATAGTGAAGTCGTTTTCCGAAGCACAGTTCTCTCAGAAACAAGAATACGCAGCCGACGAGTATGGCTTCAAAACCTGCGTGGAGAACGGCTTTAGCCCCTACGGAATGGCCAATGCGCTGACCAAGCTGGTTGAACTATCCAAAGGCGAAAAAGCCTCGACCGTACAGAAAATGTTCTCATCACATCCCGACAGCGAAAAACGGGCCGCACACATGAAGGAGAAAGCCGACAAGCATAAATAGACAGAAACAATGAGCAAACACCATCCCTTTCTGGTTTTCTCAGGAACCAACTCTCATTATCTTGCCGAGAAAATATGCCTGGAGCTGCAATGCCCACTCGGACAAATGAACATACAGCATTACGCCGACGGCGAGTTTTCCGTATCCTACGAAGAATCAATACGCGGACGCGACGTCTTCCTTGTGCAATCAACCTTTCCTAATGCCGACAACCTCATGGAGCTCCTCCTAATGGTCGACGCAGCAAAGAGAGCCTCGGCGCACAGTATCATCGCCGTAATTCCCTACTTCGGATGGGCCAGGCAAGACCGAAAAGACAAACCGCGAGTGTCGATTGCCGCCAAGCTTATAGCCGACATGATGAGCGCAGCCGGCATCAACAGGCTGATAACAATGGATCTGCATGCCGACCAGATACAGGCATTCTTCAACGTACCTGTCGACCATTTGTTTGCCTCCACAGTTTTTATTAAGCACATACAAGACACTCTTTCGCTAGAGAACCTTGTGATAGCCACTCCCGACGTTGGAGGCACGAAACGAGCCAGCAGCTATTCGAAGTTTTTTGAGATACCGATGGTGATTTGCCACAAGTCGCGCATACAGGCAAACGAAGTGCACGAAATGCGTATTATCGGCGATGTAGAAGGGAAAGATGTGCTGCTTGTCGACGATATTGTTGATACCGCCGGCACCATCACAAAGGCCGTTGATCTGATGATCGAAGGCGGAGCACGCTCGGTTAGCGCCATCGCCAGCCACGCCGTAATGTCTGATCCAGCAACAGAGTGCATCATGTCCTCGGGGCTCAAAGAAATCATATTCACCGACTCTATTCCCTACGCCAAAAAGTGCGAGAAAGTGAAAATCATCTCCATCGCCGGAATGTTTGCCGAAGCAATCCGTCGAGTATGCTGCGACGAATCAATCAGCGACCTTTACGTAATAAAGTAAGAGCGCAGCAAGGATAGTTTAATAAAAACAAATGCCCCATGAGATTCTCTAATTCTCATGGGGCTATTTTTTTGTATAAAGCCTAAATCTGCGGCTGATTAATAATTCTCTTTTTTAGGCTCGAAGTAGGCCTGAGCATGCTCGCATGCCGGACATTTGCCCGGAGCCGACTTGCCTGTGTGCACAAATCCGCAGTTGCGACACTGCCATACAATCTCTTCGGGCTTGCTAAATACCTGGCCCTTTTCAACATTGTCGAGCAGCTTGCGATAACGTCTCTCATGTTCGGCCTCCACTTTGGAGATCATCCTCCATGCAACGGCAATCGCCTTAAAGCCCTCTTCCTCGGCTATGTCGGCAAATACCGGATAAAGGTCGACCCACTCTTCGTGCTCGCCATCAGCGGCAGCCGCAAGGTTTTCGGCCGTTGTTCCGATTTTGCCGGCAGGATAGGCAGCGGTTATTTCCAACATGCCTCCCTCAAGGAACTTAAAGAAGCGTTCGGCATGTTCCTTCTCTTGCTCGGCTGTTTCGGCAAATACGCCAGCAATCTGCTCATAGCCTTCCTTCTTAGCCACGCTTGCAAAGAAAACATAGCGACTGCGTGCCTGAGATTCGCCTGCAAATGACTTCAACAAATTTTGTTCGGTACGGGTACCTTTAATACTCTTTTCCATAAAACTTATATATATAAAATGATTAATGATTGATGCCCAAAAGTAAGAACTACTACCGACTAACACAATAGTTTTACCAATTGAAAAAGTCGATTCTCTATTGAGCATTACAGATTACTGCCTGCAGCCATCGCAACCACCGCAGGATTTGCCGGAACATTTCTGCTTATTACCGAACAAAATAAACAACCTGCGCAACAACCACACTAAGGCTAAACCAACAATTATTCCAACAATTATCCACTGACACATAGTAACGATCCGACATTATACACTAAGGCCGACACAATCCACGCCAACAAGCACGTATAAAGCACCGCAAAGGCGCCCCATTTCCAAGAGCCCGACTCCGAAGATATCGCCGTAATTGTTGCAATACACGGGAAATATATCAAAACAAAAAACATGAAGCTAAGCGCGCCTATCGCACTAAATTCCGGCATCCCAAGCACTCCAAGCGTACTAACAACCACCTCCTTAGCCGCCATTCCTCCCAACAGGCACACGCTCATCTTCCAATCAAATCCAAGAGGAGCCAGCGTCGGTTCTATAAATTTTCCCAGCCGTCCTATATAAGAATTTTCCTCTCTGACCGCATCGCTCACTCCCTCAGGAGGCAACGGAAAATAGCCGAGGAACCAAATCACGATTGAGGCAACCAATATCACTCCACCCATTTTCCGCAAATACTGCTTACCTTTTTCCCAAACATGCACAAGCACAGAACGAAGCGTTGGCAACCTATACGGCGGCAGCTCCATAACGAATGGCAAATCTTCGCCCTTAAACAAAAATCTCTTGAACAACCTGGCCATCAATACCGCCAAACCTATCCCGGAAGCATAGAGCGAAAACAAAACAATTCCCTCACGACCAGGAAAAAAAGTCCCAACAAGCAGCAAATAAACCGGCAGCCTGGCCGAACAGCTCATCAACGGATTAATCAACATTGTCACCATACGGCTGCTAGGACTTTCGATAGTGCGCGAAGCCATAATTGCAGGCACATTGCAGCCAAATCCCATAAGCAGCGGAATAAATGACTTACCGTGCAGCCCCATTTTGTGCATTATTTTATCCATAATGAAAGCCGCGCGCGCCATATATCCGGAATCTTCCATAAATGAGATAAACAAGTAGAGTATCAAAATATTAGGCAAGAAAACCAAGACCCCGCCAACCCCGCCAATAATACCGTCGACCGCCAGATCGCGCAGCGGACCAAGGGGCATCACGCGCTCAACAAAACTCCCAAGCCAAGCTACGCCCGTTTCAATCCATTGCATCGGAAGGGCGCCAAATCTGAAGGTAGCTTCAAACATAATCCACATAAGCAAAAGGAAAATTGGAAAGCCAAGCAGCCGATGAGTAACAAAAAAGTCGACGGCTTTTGAATACTCCATTTTCCCCATTTCGCCCATCCTGAACGTCTCACGTAGCGCTCCAGACACAAATCCGTATCGCGCATCAGCCACGGCTGTTTCCACATCTTCGCGGATAATGCTCTCAACGTAAGCCGAATGTTCGTCGCGCTCTTCCAACACCTTTTCGCCGCCCGGCAAAGACTTGATGAAAAGCTCCGTATCAGAATCTTTCTCCAGTAAACGAATAGCTATCAGGCGTTTCGAAATATGACTGTCAATATGCTCCATACTTTTCAGCGCCTTGCGAATATGCGATATGCCCTCCTCCAATTCATCGCCGTAATTAATGTGAATATGACGGAGAGTGGGCTCGCTGCCCTCGTACACCCTTATCACCGCCTCGAACAAATCCTTCATACCCAAACCGCTACGGCCTGAAACCGGAATCGCCGGCGTGCCTATCAAATGCGAAAGCGATTCGTAGTCAATGCTTCCACCGTTGCGCTGAACACTGTCGTACATGTTTAAAGCCACCACCATAGGCATGTCCATATCAATGAGTTGCGACGTAAGATAAAAGTTACGCTCAGGATTCGAGGCGTCAACAATATTTACAATAACGTCGGGATGCTTGTCCTCTAAATGCGAACGCACGTAGCGCTCTTCCGGCGAATAGGAGGAAAGCGAGTAGGTTCCAGGCAAATCAAAAATCCGAAATGTATAATCACTTTGGCGGAAAAGACCAGAGCGAATTTCAACAGTTACGCCACTATAATTTCCCACATGTTCGTGCGCCCCGGTAACAAGGTTGAACAGAGTTGTCTTGCCGCTGTTAGGATTTCCCACTAAAGCTACATTAATCGTATGCCCATGCTCTCGAGCCATTGTTTGAACCTCATCAGATGAGAGTGTAAGCGGTTGAGTATTTGGAGCCTTACCGTTGCCGGCATCCGTCGCCGCATTGTCCGAAAAAGGTAAAACCTCAATCAATTCCGCCTCGCTACGGCGAAGCGAAACGTTGTATCCCATTACCTGATAATGCACAGGGTCGTTCAGCGGGGCGTTCCTAACCGACAAAACTTCTTCGCCACCAATGAAGCCCATTTCCATGATACGTTTGCGAAAAACTCCCCTTCCTGTGACTTTCACAATGACGCCTTTTTCGCCCGTATTTAGTTCTGATAATTTCATCTTTCCGTCATGTATTAATCTATTCGCAAAAATACGCGAAGATTTCCTTAGATTCCAAACCAGGTCTTTCAAGCTTTGGCCACAGGCACATCTCGTTTTGCCGAAAAATATAGATTCATACGCTGTTGAAACGATATCTGTATATAGTTATTTTTTTTGCGATAATTACACAAGCCTCCATGCGCTTATGCGCAGTTTTCTATCATACGGTTGTCGCTGATTTTTCCGCCCTGTTTTACGGAAATTTGGCTACTTAGGCAAATAAACTTAGATAGTTACGCAAATAAATTCGGCAACTTATGCGCAAAAATGCGAGTAAGTTGCCGAAATAATTCAACTGAGCTGGTTTATGAAATGATTAAGCTTGCTACATGAATTCGGCAGCAAATTTACAAAACCTATTTTAAAGAAGCAAAAAAATAGCCCCATATTGAGAGGCTATTTTGTATTATTTAAGAATGGAATATACGTCTTTGCGCAGTTTTTTGATCGTAGAGCAGGGGAGATATGCGTCATGGCAGTAAACCAGGCTTTGATGCAGGCGGGCGGCCTCGTCCAAAATGAGGCGCTTTGCGTTGTATGAGTTCAGAGGAAAAAGGTCGTAAGCTGATATCCAGGCGAGAGAAATGTGTGCGGCAAGCGGGATAACGTCGCCGGCAAAAACGTACGTACGATCCGCATCAGTAGCGTATACTACGATCTGTCCGTCGGCATGGCCTCCAGCTATTTTTAGAGCGACTGCGGGACTTATGTCAACAGGGCTGTCGATAAGGCGGAGCCCCGTGGCATCGGCAAGCGGCTCTATGTTCTCCTTCAGATACGAACTTTGTTCGAGGGGGCTGGGATTGTTGCAAATATCCCACTGTGAGCGTGTTATCCAATGTCGCGCATGTGGGAAGCTAAGCTTCAGGCGGCCATCGTCGTCGCGCTGCGTAGTATAGCCGCAATGGTCGAAATGTAGATGCGTGAGGACGACATCGGTCACGTCGGTTGGCGCAATACCGCGGCGTTGCAGTTCGCTATTTATGTCGACAAGATCGAAAAAGTTGTAGGATCGGAGTTTGCGCAATTGCTTGTTTCCTACACCATTATCTACGAGAATTATGCGCCCGTTGCCGTCGTTAATCAACATTGAGCGCATTGCCAACACGCATGCGTTGTCGGCTTTGCATGGGTATCGACGCGTCCATGAGGCCTTCGGTATGCAGCCGAACATGGCGCCGCCGTCGGCATAAAATCGGCCTGTTTCTATGAGTTCGACGCTAGGTGCGGACATCACTGCGAATAAGTTGCAGAAGTAATTCAACTGCCTGGTCTTCAGGAACGTTCTTTGCCATGCAATCTTTTCCCTTATAGAGGCTGACGCGCCCGCGTCCGGCGCCAACGTATCCGTAATCAGCGTCGGCCATTTCGCCCGGGCCGTTTACAATACATCCCATAACGGCGATTTTAAGTCCGACAAAGTCAGCGGTGGCGGCTTTCACTCTTGCGAGGCTTGCTTGCAAATCGTAGAGCGTTCGTCCGCATCCTGGGCAGGCGATATATTCTGTGTGTGAGATGCGTAGGCGCGCTGCTTGGAGGATTCTGAAGGGCAGGCTGCCGGCTGTGTCTATGGGCTGTCCGAAGTTTGTAAGCATCAGGCCGTCAACAAATCCGTCGGCAAGGAGAGCTCCGGCGTCGGCTGCTGCCTTAACTATTAGCGTCTCGGCATCATTTTCCTGATAATCGAATCGAAATATTACCGGAACTTTGCAATTTTCGCTCACGAGCTTATGCATGGCCGCCCGCATCTCGCCTACCGGATTTTTGTGCACGGATGATAACAAAATTACCGCCTCAGGCTTATCTGATAGCGAAGGTATGAAGCCATCTGTCAACAAATCTGTCGCAGTTATCGGCATAAGTTGAGCGTTGCCCGTGCCATCAATTGGCAGAATCACTGGCGCTTGTCCGCCGCCTATATGCCCTGTGGGGCGGCTCTGTCGCCGTTCCATTGCGAGATGATTGTATCCAGGTGCGAGATTTGCGTGTATAAGCTCGTGGTTTTTTCGGCAAGATATGTAATCGGAAAGTTTAAAGGTAACGGGCAGTTCGTTCTCAGGGGCTTCGCTAAGTGAGACCCGTATGGTATCGCCAATTCCGTCGGCCAGCAGAGCTCCGATGCCAAGTGCGCTCTTTATTCTGCCATCTTCTGCGTCGCCCGCTTCGGTTACTCCGAGATGGATCGGGAAATGCATGCCGTTTTCATCCATGCGGGCTGCAAGCAATCGTACAGCCTTGATCATCAGCATCGTGTTCGAAGCTTTGAGGGATACGACAACGTTGTCGAATCGTTCTGAGCGGCATATTTCGAGAAATTCCATGCAGGAGGCGACCATTCCTTCGGCGGTGTCGCCATACTCTCGCATTATTCGATCTGAAAGCGAACCATGGTTCACGCCTATTCTGACAGCGGCCTTATGCGCTTTGCAAACTCTAAGGAAATTTACAAATCTACTGCGCAAGAGCTGTTCCGACGGGGCGAAATTTCCTGGGTTAATGCGTACTTTATCAACCGCGCCCGCAGCCGCAATTGCAGCCTTAGCGTTGAAATGTATATCGGCAACGATAGGAACCATGCATCCGAGCTCGTGCATTTTTTTTCGGATGAGCCCCAGATTTTTCGCCTCGCGTTCGCCCTGGGCCGTGAAACGAATGTAGTCCGCCCCTGCCTCAGCCATCTGCAAGGCTTGGGCAAGGGCGGCGTCAGTGTTCATAGTCGATACGTTTGCCATCGACTGTATGCGAATGGGATGGTCGCCTCCGAGGGGAGTTTGGCCGATAAATACAACGGAGGATTGCCGACGCTTATAATTGAAAAGCTGCACCAGGGCTTAGTTGGTTTTGTACTTATAGCGAACGTCCGACAACTCGCTATTAGCCTTCACTATCTTCCGCTTGAGATTTTCCTTATACGCTTCTATCTTTTTCTCCAGATCCTTATCAGAGGTTGCAAGTATCTGTGCAGAAAGTATTGCAGCATTGAGCGAAGCGTTGATTCCCAGCGTTCCGACAGGGATTCCGGGAGGCATCTGCACAATCGAGAGCAAGGCGTCGACCCCGCTCAGCGACGATGCATCAATAGGCACGCCAAGCACGGGCAAAGTTGTCATCGCGGCAACAACTCCAGCCAAATGCGCTGACATCCCCGCCGCAGCTATTATGACCTTGATTCCACGACCTTTAGCGCCCTTGGCGAAAAGCTCAACCGCCTCCGGAGTACGGTGGGCGGAGAGGGCTTGCATCTCAAATGGAATCTCCATTTCATCAAGAAACGCGGCAGCTTTCTCCATAACCGAAAGATCTGACGCGCTTCCCATAATAATGCTTACAACAGGTGACAGAGGCGTCGTCATAGCATGGCCTGATATTCGGCAGCGGTCATTAAATCATTTAGCTCTGCCGGATTAGATATTTCGATCTTTACGATCCAGCCATCTCCGTAGGCATCGGCATTAATCAGCTCCGGATTGCTTTCCAGCGCCTTATTGGCGGAAATAACTCTGCCGCCAACGGGCATGAAAAGATCAGACACTGTTTTAACGGCTTCGATAGTGCCGAACGTGTCTTCGCGTTCAAGAGTTTCGCCTTCTGTGGTTATTTCCACAAAAACGATCTCGCCTAATTCGCTCTGGGCGTAATCAGTGATACCAACATACGCCTCGTTTGCCTCCACTCGGATCCATTCGTGATCCTTAGTATACTTCAAGTTATCTGGAAATTTCATAATCGTTTGATAAGTTTTTTGGGAATAAATTAATAAGAAATATTTAATACTAATGTGATAAACGTACTCGCAAATCCAAGCAAAAACCCGCACAGAAGCTGCATCAGCGTATGCTTGCCCAAAATTATTCTCGACATACACGTCAAGCCGGCCAACAATATTACCCCAATAAACAGCCTATATGGATTGATCATCTGCACATAAGACGCACCCATTATTGCGCCCAGCAAACCGCCTATCCCCATCGCATGCGCACTTATTTTCCAAACGAAGTTGATACAAAGCGCAAATAACAAGGCTATGCTTACTCCCGTGAACATCGACAGAAACCAAGGCGGCATCCCTAGCTTGGAATAAAAGAAAAAGCAGGCGATATTGCCTGCCATAAACGATAAATAAGGAATAACACGTTCGCCCTTACGGCTTAGCTCTAAATCTCCTGCTCCTCCGCTACGAACTAGCATTACTACCACAATACTTGGCAATACTGCTGTAAAAACTAAAACAGCCACTACCATATATATTTTAGCCGGAAGCGGAAACAAGGCCAAATACGTGTAAGACAGCGCAAGCAATACGCCGTAAGTCATCATAAGCAGAGGGTGACAAATTATAGAAACCAAATTGGCAAAGTTCTTCATCGTGTATATTCCTTTTGCCTACAAATTTAAATTTCTTTCCGCAGTCGTGCAACAGGAACGTCAAGCTGCTCACGGTATTTTGCAATAGTGCGTCGAGCAATTACGAAACCGCGCTCCTGCATATATGCCGCAAGTTCCTCATCGTTGTAGGGATGGCGCTTGTCTTCATTCTCAATGCATTCCAATAAAATTTTCTTTACTTCGCGAGTTGTCACCTCCTCGCCTTCTGTTGTTTGCAGATAGTCTGAAAAAAAATATTTCAGCGGATAGATGCCAAAATTCGTCTGTACGTACTTGCTGTTGCTGACGCGCGAAATCGTTGATTTATCATATCCGGCGCTAGCCGATATATCTTTCAGAATCATTGGCCTTAGCATTGACTCGTCGCCGGTAATGAAGAATTTTTTTTGGAACTCCATTATCGCGCTCATCGTCCTGCGGAGGGTTTCTTGGCGCTGACGTACGGCGTCGATAAACCAGCGCGCTGACTCAATTTTTTGCTTAACAAATAGCGCGGCGTCGCGAAGGTCGGAAGGCGCCGACCCATGCTTATCGTACTGCTCAAGCATACCGATGTACTCGCGACTGACTCGGAGCGGGGGTATTTCTCGGCTATTCATGCTCAAAACCAGCTCGCCGTTGTGAGATTCGACAATAAAGTCGGGAGTTATGCGCATGGCCGTTTCCATGCTTTCGTCCCAAAGGCCGCCGGGCTTGGGATCAAGGGCGGTAATTTCGGCTACGGCTGCTTTCAGGGCGTCTTCGTCGATGTCGCAGAGTTTCATGATCTTGTCGTAACGTTTATGCGAAAAGTCTTCGAAAAAATCGCTCAAAATTTTGTAAGCATCCTCGGATGCGGGCGTATGTTCTTTTCGCTCAAGCTGCAAAAGCAAGCACTCGCGCAGGTTGCGAGCGCCGATCCCTGGAGGATCCATATCCTGAACTATGCGGATAATGGCTTCGATCTCGTGCTCATGAACTTCGCTATTGGTTTGAAATATAAGATCGTCGGCTATCGCGTCGACATTGCGGCGAAGGTATCCGTCGCTATCTAAGTTGCCGATAATGTATTCGGCTATTTGCATTTCGCGCTCCGACATTGTGCGCAATCCGAGCTGTCTGTGCAAAAATTCATACATCGTCTGACTGCCGGCGAAGGGAATCTCTTCGCGCTTTTCCATGCGTTCGCTGATCTCACGGAGTTTGTAATCTGGTATATCGTCTTCCGTAAGGTAGTCGCCAAGCGCAATATCATCGTCGCGCTCATCTGCAGCTTCATCCGCGTCTTGTTCGTCATTGGTTGCCGGATTTTCGTCAACTTGTGGAGTTTCATCGCCCTCCTCAAGCGCTGGATTTTCCTGCAATTCTTGCTTAATTCTCTCCTCAAGCTCAATGGAAGGCACCTCCAATAGTTTAATTAATTGGATCTGGTGTGGAGAAAGTTTTTGCTGTAGCTTTTGTTGCAACTGTTGCTTAAGCATCTTATCTGCGTGATTTTAGAAGATTTATGCGCAAATATACTTCAAAGTTTCCGACTGCATACATATATATAATGTATAGGGCTACGATTTTTTTTCTCCTGCAGTGCAAAAGAAAGGGGGCTACGTTTGCAGCCCCCAGTTTTAAGTTAATATTATTCGCCTGCCGACGGTGGATTATGATCGTCGGGCTCTGGCTGAACTACTTCAAGTTTAGGCTCGTATGTATACACATGCGGTGCCTTAGCTTCGCGGGCCAAGCTGCCGTTATATTGTGTAACGATGCGAATTTGATACAGTCCGGCTGGCAAATCCATGGGCACAACGAATACGATTTCTTTGGCCTTGTTCACGGGTATTGCCGACATCGGAATTGCTATATCTTGCTGCGTTGCTACTCGCAATAGCTTTAAGCCTACGGTATTATCTGACCCCTTGAGCTTCAGTTTTTGCCCTGATAGTCGCACGGAACCGCCATAGGTTATCTTCTCATTCGACGTGCCTGAAAGCAAGTCTGTCAGCCATGAGATATTTGTTGAGGTAGTGCCGCGCTGTCCGCTGTCTTCATAGTGAATATACTGATTAAGCAGGTTTTGGATTTTCACATCAGGCGTGTAAATAATTTTCTTCGACCTGATAAGTGAAACGTTGAAATCGTTCGGATTTTCAACGCCTTCGCTGCTAATTCCGAGGCGAAATGTTCCGACGCCGCGCAAATACACTGGCTCGCCTTTGGCCAAGTGTTCTGGTAGAATTTTCGAAAACGATTCAAGTATGCCCTCGGTATCGGCCGAGCTTATTGTTGAACGTTCTGAAATTTCATTCGCAACTTCTTCTGTTGTCACTTTCTCCGCATACACTGGAGCTGCATGCCATTTGGCCGGCTCATTGGGTGCACTTGGATTGATCTTTTTGTCTAGCTTGAACTTCATGATTCAAAAGGTGTAAATGTTAATACTTAATTAATACATAAAAAATACAGTTCTCAAAAACAAATATTATTTGCTGTCACAAAAACGATTGCATGATTTATAAAAAAAAGCTGAATAGTTTGTCATAAATATCCCGATAGCTTGATAGGGAAATCTCCGTAAGTTGCCAAACAAATCTACATAAGTAGCCAAATAAATGCGCGTAAGTTGTCGAATAAATGCGCATAAGTTGCCGCAAAGTTCTGCATGCCTTGCGATAGAGATGCTGATCGCTTTGCGAATATTTGATTCAATATATTTGGAAATTTTAGCCTGCATTGGTGAAAAACTTTAAATGATTGTTTATGCCGCAAAGATAACGAATAAAAATATATCCTCACAAGTTTTTAGCTAAAAATTCTTAATACGGCAAATTTATTTTCATAACGACTGAGAAATGCACGGGTAAGGGTACAGATTTCGATAGCCTTATTATATGTACGCGCGTACATATATATTATAAATATGTGACAAGGGGCTTGAGGGGGTCTAAAAACAGAAGAAGGCCCGGCTACAAACCTGACCTTCTTTTTTCAAAGTCGGGGTGACTAGATTCGAACTAGCGACCACACGCCCCCCAGACGCGTACTCTAACCTGGCTGAGCTACACCCCGCTTTGGGGCGACAAATATACGTGATTGATTTTAGATTCCAAAGAAATCCTGATAAAAATCGAGGGATTCTTCGACGAGTGCGCGTTCAACGGTTTGGTCGATCTTTGGCTGGCCTACTTGGGCAAGTAGGGCGAAGGATGGGGCATTGCTTTGGTTTTTTTTGTCGTGCGTCATCAGCTCATACAGAGCATCGTAGCGGCTGCAGTCGATGGGGTATGGAGGGTAATGCGACTTTATGAAGCGGGCTACGTTCATAAGTGTGGAGCTGGGGAAGCCGCAGTTTTTGTAGGAAATGTAAAGCTCGCATACTAATCCGTGGGCTACTGCGCAGCCGTGCAGCAATGGGCGTTGATCGGCAAACGAGATGCTTTCGAGGGCGTGTCCGATGGTATGTCCCAGATTTAGGGCTTTGCGTGCGGATTTTTCCAGGGGGTCGGCTGCAACTATTTTTTCCTTTACGCTTATTGATTCGGCCATCATGCGATTGAGCCTTGCGTAATCGTGCAAATCTGCATCGGGCTCGAAGGAGAGTGTGTCGGCAAGGGTGTCAGATCCTTCTAACAGAGCGTGTTTGATCATTTCGGCATATCCTGAGAGGATGTTGCCTCGGTCGAGGGTGCGGAGGAACAAGCTGCTGATAAAGACGGCGATGGGCGTGTGAAAGGCTCCGACTTCGTTTTTCAATCCATTGAAGTTTATGCCTGTTTTTCCTCCGATAGCGGCGTCGACGGCGGCCATAAGTGTGGTAGGAATGTTTAGGGTTCGAAGGCCGCGCTTGAAGGTAGCGGCTGCAAATCCTCCGATGTCGCTGACCATTCCGCCTCCGAGGTTAATGAGCAATGTGTGGCGCGTGGCGCGTTGGTTTGAGAGTATTGTCCAAATATTGCTTAGCTGCGTGAGTGATTTGTTGAGATCGCCTGCGTCTATGGTTATGAGTTTGGCTTCGGCTATTTGTGGAACATTTATCACGAGGGGCAAACAATGCTGGCGGGTGTTGCTGTCTGCAAGGATGAATATTTGGTCGAATGTTGTGGTGGATAGGTATGCGCCGAGGTCTTTTTGGATGCTTGCGGTGATGGTGGTTTTCATAATAGTATTGATTTTTTTTCCTGAATGTTTTGGTGTTTTTATCCTTCGAGCTTGAGTTCTTTGAGGATGCTTTCGACGGCTTCTTTGAGTCGGGTGGGATTTTTTCCGCCTGCTGTTGCGAAGTGCGGCTGCCCTCCTCCTCCGCCTTGTATGAGTGCGGCGGCTGATTTTATCAGGCGGGCGGCATCTTTTCCTGCGCTTACGAGCTCGTCGCTGAGCATAAGCATGAGGGTGGGCTTGGCGGCTTGTTCGATTCCGGCTACGAAGATGAATGCGTTTTTGAGCTCGCTTTTGATTTGGAATGCGACGTCTTTGATGAGTTCGGGGCTGCCTGGGCCTATGTATTGTGCGATGCGGAGGCCGTTGCGGCTGATGATGTTTGCGAGAATTGTGTGCTTTATACTGGTAATTTTTTCCTTATCGTAGGCGTCGATTTGTCGACGTAGTTCGGCATTTTCGTTGATGTTTTTCTTGATTGTTTGGATAAGGTCGGGCATGTTGTTGGTTAGGTTTCTGATTTCTCGCAAGGTATCTTGTAGCTGAAAGTAATAGCTTTCGGCTCCTTCGGCGGTTACGGCTTCGATGCGCCTCACGCCTGCTGCTATGGAGCTTTCGGCTATTATCCGCAGGCTTCCGATACGTCCTGTGGAGGGAATGTGCGTACCGCCGCAAAGTTCTACGGAGCTTCCGTAACGAATTACGCGTACGTCGTCGCCGTATTTTTCGCCGAATAGGGCTATTGCTCCCATTGCTTTTGCTTGTGCGATGGGTATGGATCGATGTTCGTCTAATGGGTAATCGGCGCGGATTTTCTCGCCTACGCGTCGTTCTACTTCTCGTAGTTCGGCTTCTGTTAGCTTCTGAAAGTGAGAGAAGTCGAAGCGTAGGGATTCGGGTGCGACGTATGATCCGCGCTGCTCTACGTGCGTTCCGAGCACTTCGCGCAGGGCTTGGTGAAGCAGATGGGTTCCGCTGTGATTGCATTCGCACTGCAGTCGCTTGGCGATGTCAACGCGGGCTGTGAAGGTTGCGGCAATGTCGGCAGGTAGTTTTTCAACGAGATGCACGGCCAGGTTGTTCTCGCTTTTGGTATCGACGATGGCTATGGTGTCGTTTGCTGCGACGAGTTGCCCTGAATCTCCAACCTGTCCTCCTTTTTCTGCGTAAAAGGGGGTTTGGTCGAGTACTATCTGATAAAATTCTTTGTTCTTCTGTTTTACTTTTCGGTAGCGTAGTATTTCGGCGTCTGATTCCAAGCAGTCGTAGCCTACGAAGCGGCTTTCTCCTTCGCGTACGACAAGCCAGTCGCCTGTTTCTACTGCGGCGGCATTGCGGGCTCGCTCCTTTTGCTTCTGCATTTCGATGTTGAATGAGTTGATGTCGACGGCTATGCCGCGTTCGCGCAGGATGAGTTCGGTGAGATCGAGCGGAAAGCCGTAACTGTCGTAGAGCGCAAAGGCGTCTTTCCCCGACAAACTTGTTAGGCCGGCTGCGATGGCTTCTTCGGTTTTTTTGTCGAGCAGTCGTATGCCGGTGTCAAGGGTTCGAAGGAATGCTTCTTCTTCTTCTTTGATTACGCGGGCAATTAGAGATTTTTGTTCGTCGAGCTCCGGATAAGCGCTGCCCATTGATTCGATGAGCGCTGGGAGCAGTCGGTACATGAATGCCTCGCGTATGTTGAGGAATGTGTATGCGTATCGAACGGCTCTTCGCAGTATTCGCCGTATTACGTATCCGGCTTTTGCGTTGGATGGGAGCTGGCCGTCGGTGATTGAGAAGGCGATGGTGCGAATATGGTCGGCAACTACTCGCATGGCGATGTCGGCTTTGTCGTCGTCTCCGTAGGCTATGCCGGTGAGGGCTGCGATGCGTTGTATGATTGGTTGGAAAATATCGGTATCATAATTTGAAGTCTTACCCTGAATTGCCATGCAAAGTCGTTCGAATCCCATGCCAGTGTCGATACCTCGTGCCGGAAGCGGTTCGAGCGATCCGTCGGCCTTTCGGTTGAATTGCATGAATACAAGGTTCCATATTTCAATGACTTGTGGGTGATCTTTGTTAACAAGTTCGGCTCCGCTTACGGATGCTCGTTCGTCATCAGGCCGCAAGTCGATGTGAATTTCGGAGCAAGGGCCGCAGGGTCCGGTGTCGCCCATCTCCCAAAAATTATCCTTCTTACATCCGTTCAGAATACGGCTTTGGGGGAGATGCCTCGCCCAGTATTCGGCCGCCTCGGCGTCTTGTCCTAAACAATCAAGCACGCTTCCTTCGAAAACGGTGGCATACAGCCTATCCGGATCCAGATGCAGCCTCGTTGTCAGGTACTCCCATGCCCAAGCAATCGCCTCACTCTTGAAATAATCACCAAACGACCAGTTCCCAAGCATCTCGAACATAGTGTGATGATACGTGTCATGGCCTACCTCTTCCAGGTCATTATGTTTCCCGCTAACTCGCAAGCATTTTTGCGAATCTGCCACCCTAATGTACTTTGCCGGTACGTTACCAAGTATAATATCCTTAAACTGGTTCATGCCCGCGTTAGTAAACATAAGAGTCGGATCTCCCTTTATTACCATCGGCGCCGAAGCCACTATTTGATGATTCTTCGAAGCGAAGAAATCAGTAAACGACACGCGTAGTTCTTTTGATGTCAACATATATAAATATATAATGTATAAGTAATTTATTTTTTTCGATAGATAAAACACAAAAAAAGGTTCGCAAAAGTAGGGCAAATTCGCCGCTTTTCAAACTACGCATGCATACCCGTCGGCAAAAATCTTAATACCGAAGCGCGGCAAGCCAAAGCAGCAGCCAGCATAGGCAGCCAACATATCAAGATTTTCCCCACAATTTTGAGCAATATTTTTTCACCGATAAAATACAATTTGTACATTTGTACCCGAAAACATGCGGCAACGCTCGCCGCCCTCTCCACAAAGCACATAAAATTCATCTAACAGCTTACGCACATAAATGCAAGTAAGCTGTTGCATTTTTTCGCGTAAGTATCCACATTTATTTGCGTAAGTACGTAGATTTATTTGCCTAACTATGGAGATTTATCTACATAAGTACGCAGATTCTTGCAACGGGCCTGCATCACAGAGGTAGGCATAAGGGTATGTTGGGGCAGCAAAGGGCTCGCATCGACTTCGATAGCTTGTAATTTTGCTCAACAATGATTAATCCTTATATTTGCGGCAGAACAAAAAAGACACAGAAAACATGGGACTATTTAGAAAACGCAGCGCTGTATATCTATACGATCCGGAGTCATTAAGCTATGAAAAGTATAACCCAACTTTCAGAGACAGGGTTTTCGCTTTCATTGAATACATGAGCACAAGTATTCTCATATCAGCCGCAATAATCTACCTCTATGCGCAATTCTTTGATTCGCCTATGGAAGCCCTGTTGCGTAAAGACAATGCCATGCTTCAAGAGCAATACGAACTCTTGGACAGCCGCCTTACGCAAGCGTTCGACCTGCTTGAAAGCCTGCAGCAAAGAGATGAGAGCCTGTACCGCGCCATATTCCAGGCCGAATCCATACCGGAGGATATCCGCAAATCAGGCTTTGGCGGCGCCAATCGCTACGAGAATATCGCGCGCCTGCCAAACTCAGAGCTAGCTACCGCCACGACGCGAAAAATAGATATGCTGGAGAAGCAAATTTATGTGCAATCAAACTCGCTCGACGAGCTGGTCAATTTGGGAAAACGGCAAGAAGAGCGTCTGCAGTGCATCCCCGCCATACAGCCTGTTTCCAACAAAGATCTAAAGCGACTGGCCTCAGGCTATGGCTTCCGCATTGACCCCATTTACAGAGACACACGCTTCCATGCCGGCATGGATTTCACTGCCAGAGAGGGTACCGAAATATATGCAACCGGCAACGGCAAGGTTATTTATCAAGGATATCGCGGTAATTATGGAAACTGTATCGAAATAGATCATGGCTTCGGCTTCCGAACCTTGTATGCACATCTCAGCACATTTAAGGTGCGGATAGGAAATCAAGTGATACGCGGGGAGGTAATAGGGGCAGTTGGCAATACAGGCAAATCCACAGGTCCGCACCTGCATTACGAGGTAATACTCCACGGCAAACACGATAATCCTGCGAAATATTATTTCATGGATCTAACTCCCGAGCAGTATACCGAGATGATAAGGCTGGCAGTTATCAAAGCCAATCAGCTGGACTAAGCATTCGTTATGCCTCTACGTAAGGATAAGGATCTAAAAAGATTTTTCTCGATTGGCGAAGTTGCCGCCATGCTGGAGCTTCCCGAATCGACCATCAGGTTTTGGGATGGCGAGTTTGATGTTCTTAGCCCCAAAACCGATAGCAAACGCCGCAAATTCACTAACGAAGACGTGAAGATCCTTCGTGACATACGTTTCTTAGTAAAGGAGCAAAAAATGACGCTCGACGGCGCAAGAACAAAGCTTAAGGTAAAGCCCAAAGATGTAAGCCGTCAGGCAGAGGCGGTCAGTAGGCTTCGAGAAATCAGAGACGACTTGCTGAAGCTGAAGGAGGCCTTTGAAGGTTTGTCTTGAATAGTTCTCCTTCAGCTTCTAAGTCCGAACTTAGCCGTTCGCTCTCACTTGGCGCTATGCACAGTGAGCTGGGGGAAGGGGAAGCTGATGCCGGCGGCGTTGAAGTTTTCGTATAGCTGTCGATTAAAGTCGAAGTAAACCCCCCAATAGTCAGGCGCCTTCACCCACACTCTGACGACGATATTGACGCTGCTGTCGGCAAGCGCATGCAGGGCGACGAATGGTTCGGGATCGGCCAGTACGCGGGAGTCGCTTTTCAGTAAGCTATTGACTATGCCTTTTGCCTGCTCGTAATTCGTTCCATAGTCAACGCCGAAGATCCATTCTATCCGCCGACGGTCAACATTGAAGTTCGTTACTACCCCGCTGCTCAGCGCTCCGTTAGGAACATATACCAGCTTATTGTCGATGGTTCGCAGCACTGTGTGGAAGATCTGGATCTCTTGCACGGAGCCTTCCGTTCCCTGGGCTACGATATAGTCGTGAACGCGGAAAGGCTTGAAGAGTAGGATGAGCAGTCCGCCGGCGAAGTTTGACAGATTTCCGCTTAAAGCCATACCGATGGCAATACCAGCCGAGGCAAGCAGAGCGGCAAAAGAGGTTGTTTCAACTCCCAGAGCTCCGATAATCGATATGAGAAGCAGTACAACCAGCAGTACGTTAATCATGCTTGAGAGGAAGGTCTTGATAGAAGGATCAATGTTTCGCTTATTGAGCAATCGCTTCACGAGCTTGTTGACGAGGTTAATAACCAGCCGCCCTACGAAGAATATGGCCGCTGCTTTGAGGATGATAAGTCCGAAATAAACTCCCTGATTAATGAGGCTGTTCGTTAGACCGCTAACGTTGAAAAAGGATTCTACATCTGATAATTTCATGGCTTATTTTTTTGTTTAAAGTGTGGTATATAAGATTTGTGATGGCGGCAAAAGTAGTCAAAAAACAATAACTTTGCTCGTCAACGATAATCAATATAATATGAAAACACAGCGCATTAGAATCCGTATCCCACTCTATTTACAAATCCTCATCGGCATGATCGCCGGTATCCTTATCGGGATGGTCGCAATTCAGCTCGGAGGCGAACAGCTCATCCACGACTGGATCGCTCCCTGGGGGAAACTCTTTATCAGGCTACTTCAGCTCATTGCCGTGCCGCTCATATTCGTAACGCTGGTGAAGGGAGTGACTGGATTGCAAGACATGAGGCGCTTCTCCCGTTTGGGCGGGCGCACGCTCTTTCTTTATCTCATCTTTAGCTCGGCAGCAGTAGCTTTCGGGATAGGAATAGGAGCAACGGTGAAGCCAGGCTCGCTGGTCGATGCCGCAGCTACCGCACGGATTAGCGAGAAATATCAAAGCGCAATAGCAGCAGAAGCTCTCCAGGCTGCCGAGATGCAAGACGCAGGCCCGCTGCGATTCCTCGAAGATATAGCGCCGGCCAATATCGCTCTGTCGTTTACGGATAACTCCAAGACGCTCCAGGTGATCTTCTTTGCCGTCTTCTTCGCCAGCGCCGCCTTGATGATTCCGCGGGAGAGGATACATTCGGTTACGGAATTATTCGATTCTCTTAACGAGATAATCCTTCGGATGGTGAAGTGGATAATAGCCCTGGCACCGGTGGGAGTCGCCGCGTTAATGGCAGAGCTTGCGGCAAGCTTTGGAGGCAACGGCAGCATATTCGCGGCGCTGGCGCTTTATGCAGTGACGGTGGCTATTGCATTGCTGATAATGATGTTTGTATTTTATCCCTTAGTTATTCGCTTGATGTCGCCTCTCCGAAGCAAAGACTTCGTGAAGGCCATGTATCCCGTGCAGCTCTTTGCCTTCACAACCAGCAGCAGCGCGGTGACGTTGCCCATAACGATGGATGCCGTTGAAAACAAGCTGGGCGTTTCGAAAGAGGTAACATCCTTCGTGCTCCCCGTTGGCGTGACGGTCAACATGGACGGCACCTCCTGCTATCAAGCCATAGCCACCCTCTTCATTGCCCAGGCTCTGGGAGTTGAGCTCGGATGGTTGCAAATCATTACGATCTTGCTTATGACCATCCTGTCATCCATCGGCACGCCGGGCATTCCGGGCGGCAGCTATGTTATCCTCGCCATGGTGCTGACATCGGTAGGGATTCCTGCAGAAGGGCTTGCGTTGATAATTGGTCTCGACAGACCGCTCGACATGCTTCGCACGGCCGTGAATGTAACGGGCGACGCCGTCGTGGCCTGCATGGTTCATAAGAAAACCGAAAAGAATTATTAGGCCCCGCAAAAACTCTCCCAAAAAGCAAGAGTTTTTTTGCCCTTCAACATTTTTCACATGAATATAGAAAGCTCCGCTCGTGCCGATTTGTAATCGCTGTGTTATAATCTTTAGCTTATTTAATGCCAGGCCGATTGCAAATTGGAGCGAGCGGAGAATTATAAGCGCCCGTCTTATGACCAAGTATATGCAAGCGCATTTAAAATTCATAGCCTATATCCGTAATGAATCTCTGCTCCGTTTTTTTGCAAGGCTATGCAAGATTGCAAATCCGCATTTTTCCCGGCTGAAGCCTTCCTCAAGTTTAGTTATGCCGAATCTGATTTTCGCAAGCAAATGAACTTTTGAGAGACTTCCATGTCAACGGATTTTTATCAATCGCAGGATAAAAAATTGGCGGCACATAAAATATCTTCTTATCATCGAGCTCAAATTTAAATGTGCTTGCCCTTCGACCAAGCCTTAGGAATAGCAGAAAATACGGAGCTTTAGCATATATTTGCGCTTATAAGATTTTCGACATGGAAAAAGAAAAAATCACATATAACAACGATCAGGTAGAGCCTGTCAGCGTAAAGGAACCAACCCTCGCTTACGGCACGGAATCTCGCCTCTACACTTATGCCGACTACTTAAGTTGGCCCGACGACACGCGCATAGAGCTGATCCGCGGGCTGATATACGATATGTTCGGCGCACCTACTCGCTGGCATGCGAAGATATCATTTAGGATATCGGTGTGGATAGATAAGTTCATCAGCAAACGTAAAAGGAAATGCGAGGTATATCACGCGCCCTTCGACGTCCGCCTGCCAAGCAAGAGCGGAGAGAAGGCTAACGATAAGATATACTCGGTGGTGCAGCCGGATATCTGCGTTGTTTGCGATCTGTCCAAGCTCGACGATGCGGGATGCATAGGAGCTCCA
>JAITHO010000140.1 GCA_031279915.1 Tannerellaceae bacterium | reverse complement strand
CGTAATCCTTGCGGAAAACGAAGTAGAGGAGCCGCTGAGCCTCGTCGACTATGGGCAGCGTATTTAGCTTGTGCTTCCATATCATTTGGTTCGCCTCGGTTAGGGAGATGCCGGCCTTGGCGTAGATAAGCTTGTCGAAAGGGGTCATGAAGTCCTTCACCTTGCTGTGGCGATCGTCTTTGTCTGAACGGAAGTCGCGGCTTGTTACGATGCCCAGCAGGCGTCCGTTTGGAGAGCCGTCGGAGGTTACTCCGATAGTAGAATGTCCGGTGCGGGCAATGAGCGAGAGTACGTCGGCCAAACGATGTTCGGGCGTCAGATTGGAATCGCTCACCACGAATCCCGCCTTGAATTTCTTTACTTTCTTCACCATCTCGGCCTGAGTATCCGCCGGCTGCGAGGCATATATAAAGGCAAGGCCGCCGTTGCGAGCCAGTTCGATGGCAAGTTCGGGGCCCGATACCGATTGCATTATTGCCGATACAAACGGAATATTCAAGCGTATGGCCGACATCTCGCCCTTGTGAAACTTAACAAGAGAAGTGCGCAACGAAATATTGGCGGGAATGCAAAGCTTGGTTGTAAGGCCCGGAAGAAGAAGATACTCTCCAAAAGTGCGGGAAACATTGTCTATTAAATTGGCCATGATTGTTGAATTAATAAGGTACGTTATTTGTTTCGCAAATATACATTGAATCTTTTAGAACGAAATTTTTCGTATCAGAGACAAGCTCGCCACAAGAAACTGGCGGCCGATTCCTAACGAAAAAAAAACAAGTATTATAAGTTCCCTAAAATAATTCCGACCTCTTATCGTTAATATTTCAAAGAATAAAAATAACATGCCTATGAAACACAATTACCATTCACCATCCAACAAGCCCGAGCCTAACGGCAAGAAGAACATGAAGAACGCAACGCTGGCCCCATGCCAACAAACCCTTAAACTGCTGATGCAGTTCGCAAGAGTATATCATGTTGAACCGAATTTAAAGAAGCCCCTTTGCGGGTTTATTCTCAACTAAGCTATTAAGCGGCGTACAAAAGCTTTCAGAGGCTGTTTGTACGCCGCTATTATTTACCCTCAAATTATGAAACATAAGATCGCGCCATCGCTGCTTGCAGCCAACTTCCTCAATCTTGGGCAAGAGATGGAGATGATTAACCGCAGCGAGGCCGACTGGCTGCATCTCGACATCATGGACGGTGTGTTCGTGCCTAACATATCCTTCGGATTCCCCATTCTGGAGGCGATACGCGAAGTCGTTACCAAGCCGATCGACGTTCATCTGATGATAGTGGAGCCGCAAAAGTTCATTGCCGACCTGGCTAAGCTCGGAGTATACATGACGAACGTGCACTACGAGGCCTCCACACATCTGCATCGCAGCATCACGGCCATTCGCGACGCTGGAATGAAGGCTGCCGTAACTCTCAATCCGCACACGCCCGTTTGCCTGCTGGAGGACATAATCGCCGAGCTCGACATGGTTCTGCTAATGTCGGTCAACCCTGGATTCGGAGGGCAAACCTTCATCGAACATACGATTGAGAAGATCGCCGCCCTCAAGGACATCATCCTCCGAAAACAACTGCACACTCTCATCGAAGTCGATGGCGGAGTAAATCTCGATACCGCTCCACGGCTAATCAAGGCCGGAGCCGACGTGCTCGTCGCAGGCAACTTCGTATTCAAATCGCCCGACCCACCCGCCGCAATCAAAGCCCTCAAAGAGCTATAAGCGCCGCCGCCCCTTCTCAACTTATTAACCAAGCCTCCTTAACCGAAAAAATCATGATGCACAAAACCTCGATCTCCCCCTTCCTGCGTCCGCTGCTGATATGGATTGCAGGGATTCTCATTCACCATCATTTTCGCCCAGGCATCTACGCCTTCGCCATACTCGCGCCCGTGCTCGCAATCCTTACAGGCTCGGCCTTAGCCTCAAGATCCGACGCGCAAGGCGGCGACGAATATCGACCCTCAGGCCCAGCCTGGAGCATAGCCTTCGGATGCATACTGCTCTTCCTTGCCGTTGCCACAACCTCCATTCACGAAGCAAAGCGATCAGCCGAAGGAGATGCTCACAGCCGGAGCAGTCGATGGGCCGAACAAATGCGCTCCAAACTATCCGAACCCATCAGCCGCCTCAGCACAACCGACGACGCCAAAGCTTTGCTAACAGCCATCACCCTCGGAAGCCGAGAAAGCATGTCGAAAAACATGAAGCGGAACTTCTCAGCCGCCGGAGCAGCACATATCCTTTCAGTAAGCGGATTTCACGTCGGACTGATCTGCGGATTCGCCTCGCTGCTACTCTCGTTTTTCTCGAACAGAACCTTCGGACGAGTAGCCCGATTCCTGTTGACAATGACAGCCGTTTGGGCCTTCGCCATCATCACCGGACTGACTTCGCCCACCCTGCGAGCCGCAATAACCATAACGCTCTACCTCTGCGCACAACTCTTCAGCCGACCCTCCTGCGGATACGACTGCCTCTTCGCCGCAGCCTTCCTCAGCCTGCTTTGCAATCCCTTCGACCTCTTCGACGTTGGATTCCAGCTCAGCTACCTCGCCCTGCTCAGCATCCTCATTCTACATCCCCGAATCGTCGCGCTCATCGAAGTATACAACCTCCTCCTCCGAGTCCCCTGGGAAAGCATATCAATCGCAATCGCCGCACAGATCGGAGTATCCTTCCTTTGCATCTACCACTTCGAGCAGATCTCAACCATCTTCCTCATCGCCAACCTCTACATCGGCATGGCCGCAAGCATCCTACTTCCGCTCGCCCTGACATGGTTCGTCGTCAACGCATACCTGCCGGCAAACAACATCCTTGAGCGAAGCATCACAATCCTCGCCGAAAACATGGTCAGCACAACCGAAAGCCTCGCCCGCACCCCCTACGCCAGCCTCAGCCTGCATCTTAACCAGCGAGCAACCATCTTTTGCTACGCCCTCCTCTCCCTCTCGCTGTACTTCCTCCTCTACAAAAACAAACCCATCCCCCTCCCTTAAGCGCCCCCTTCTGCCTTTGCTCCCGAAATGACCTACTTCCTGAATCGGGTGGCTTTTTGAACCTCCGCGCGAAAGTAACCCCCATTTCCAAATGGAAATACGCTGCGATAATTATCGCAAGCCATCCGATTGAGTAGGATTTGCTGCGATAATTATCGCGAGCCATCCGATTGAGTGAGATACGCTGCGATAATTATCGCGAGCCATCCGATTGAGTAGGATACGCCGCGATAATTATCGCGAGCTATCCAATTGAATAGGATATGCTGCGATAATTATCGCGAGCCATCCGATTGAATAGGATTTGCTGCGATAATTATCGCAAGCCATCCGATTGAGTGGGATTTGCCGCGATAATTATCGCGAGCTATCCAATTGAATAGGATTTGCTGCGATAATTATCGCGAGCCATCCACACTGCAAATCGGCGATAGCGGGAGGCAGAAGGCAAAACGGAGCAGCCTCGGAGGCCTGCTCGACAGACAGTATATATCCAAAAAATACCAAGGGATTGTTATCCGAAAACATTTATTAGCTTTATGCCATAAAAACAACACATTGAAATTTTGGAAATATGATACTAAATAAAATTGAGTATAATGAATTTGAAGGTACCCCTAACGTTTGGATGCTTCAGAAAGTAACTCTTGAAAAGGTTAATTTGCTGGTTGGTCAGAATGCAACAGGCAAAACTCGCACTATTACCGTAATATCATGGCTGGCAAATATGCTTGCCGGATTGCAGCCCCAACTGGTAAGTTCAGGCAATTATACCGCTGAATTTTCGGATAACAACGACACTTACCAATACTTTTTGAAAATAGATGAGCAGAAAGTCATGTACGAAAAATTGATTTTAAACGGCGATATTAAAGTTGAAAGGAAAGCCAACGGTACCGGAGAATTATTCGCAAAAGCCGTAGGAAGCGGTCAAATGATAAAATTTCAGATTCCCGAGAATCAATTAATTGTGTTTTCCAAAAGGGATACTGTCCAACATCCGTATTTGGAAAAACTTTTCGAATGGGCCGACGGCGTTCGTTTATACGCTTTCGGCACAGCGCTGGGAAAGGATATCGGGTTTACTGTTAAGGACATTAGCCAATTGCAGGTTAATCCGCGAGACCCAAACAGTGTCGCCGCTTTATTTGCCAAGGGAGTAAAAGATTTTGGCGAAAGCTTTCGGAAGGATATTATAGAATTGATGGGTAAAATAGGATATGATTTAAATTTTATAGATGTAGCGTCAAATCCAAACATAGGATTGCTTCCTATCGGATTGCCGCTCCAAATGATAAAAGTCGTTGAGGAAGGCAGAAAGGTGCCGATTTTTCAACTGGAAATGTCTCAGGGAATGTTCCGTGCTTTATCCTTACTTATACAGATAAGGTATAATATGCGAAAAAAATTTTTGACTACCATCCTTATTGATGATATTGGAGAGGGGCTTGATTTTGAGCGATCCTCTGGTATTATAAAAGTAATTGTTGATACTGCCGAAAAGAGTGACATACAGTTTGTCATGTCCACAAACGACAGGTTTGTCATGAACAGCGTTCCGCTTAAATACTGGCAAGTAATCAAGCGTAATGGCGGCGAATGCGTTATTTATAACTATGGCAATTCAAAGGCGATTTTCGATGAATTTGAATTTACCGGCTTGTCGAATTTCTCTTTTCTATCTACCGATTTTATTTCGCAGGAATTAATATTGTTCGAACCTGGTTGCCCGTAGGGCATTAATATCAATAGAAAGATGCCTTCCAAGTCAACCAACTTCCCCGTAGATACTATGATAATTTCCAAATTAATTTTCAAAAAAGTTATATCTTTGCAACAACCAAATGAAGGCTGAAGTCAATTCATTGTACGGAAGTCTATCACGCGTGGGGCATAAAT
>JAITHO010000128.1 GCA_031279915.1 Tannerellaceae bacterium | reverse complement strand
TTGTCCTTATGCCTAGGAATATTGTCCTTATGCCTAGGAATATTATCCTTATGCCTAGGAATATTATCCTTATGCCTAGGATTTTTATCGTTATTTCTACGCATATTTTCAGTGTTTTTATAGGGAAAGGAGGGGGGATTGGGGGATGAAATTTGGGGCTTATATGCATTGATGCGGGGCTTGCAAATTATAGGAGATGAGCTCGGATGATAGCTTTTGTTCTGCAAAAAGGGAATAATAGTAAGTAGAGCTACCAAAATATCTTCGGAAACTAATAACTTTGCACTAATTATTAGTATATATTCATGAAATTTGACGAACTAGATTTAGAAGATGCCGTACTCGATGGCCTTGACGCCATGAACTTTCTGGAAACCACTCCGGTTCAGGAACTAACAATCCCAGTAATACTTTCAGGAAAAGATATTATCGCTTGCGCCCAAACGGGCACGGGCAAGACTGCGGCCTACGTGCTTCCACTCATCAACGAACTCAGTAAGGGTAAGCACCTTGAGCATGCGGTAAATGCCGTTATAATGGCGCCTACCCGCGAACTTGCCCAGCAAATCGACCAGCAGGTCGAGGGCTTTTCGTATTTCATTCCCGTCTCAGCCGTAGCAGTTTACGGCGGAACGGATGGGATTGCGTGGGAACAGCAAAAGAAGGGGCTCGAAACGGGAGCCGACATCGTTATTGCCACTCCGGGGCGCCTCCTTTCGCATATCAAGCTGGGTACTGTCGATCTTTCGAAGGTATCCTACTTTGTGCTCGACGAAGCCGATCGCATGCTCGACATGGGTTTCTTTGAAGACATAATGCAGATATATAAACACTTGCCCGCCACCTGCCAGATCGTGATGTTTTCGGCCACCATGCCCCCCAAAATCCGCGCCCTTGCGAAAACTATCCTCAAAGAGCCGGAGGAGGTCAAGATAGCCATCGCCCGCCCTCCGGAGTCGATAATGCAAACGGCTTACATCTGCCACGACGTTCAAAAGCTCCGCATCCTGGAGGATTTGTTCTCGAAAAACCGCCCTCAGCGCACCATCATTTTCTCCTCCTCGAAGGTGAAGGTCAAGGAGCTTGCCTCCACGCTCAAGCGCATGAAGTTCAACGTGGCGGCGATGCACTCCGACCTCGAGCAATCGCAGCGCGAGGAGGTTATGCGCGACTTCAAGAACGGACACATCGACATCCTTGTTGCAACCGACGTGGTAGCCCGCGGTATTGACATCGTCGACATCAAGCTGGTGGTGAACTTCGACATTCCTCACGACCCCGAAGATTACGTGCACCGCATCGGACGCACTGCTCGCGGAGCTCAGGGCGAGGGCCTCTCGATAACCTTCGTGGCCGTTGAAGAGCAAGGCCAATTCAAGCGCATCGAAACCTTTTTGCACAAGAACATTTATAAGATTCCGGTGGACGAGAAATTCGGAGCCGCCCCCCTCTACGAGCCCGACAAGAACGCCCGGCTTTACAAGCGGAAAAGCCGTCCATTCAGACCGAGAAAATAATTATATTTGCAGCATGGGTGACAGGAGTAAAAAGCAAACAGAACTTGATAAACGATATTTACGGATGGCCTTAATCTGGGCCGAAAATTCGTATTGCGAGCGTCGGAAAGTCGGCGCTCTTATCGTGAATGACAACAGGATAATCTCCGATGGCTATAACGGAACGCCTTCCGGCTTCGAGAATATCTGCGAGGATGCGAACAATGTCACCAAACCCTACGTTCTCCACGCCGAAGCCAATGCCATAACCAAGGTAGCGGCCTCGTCGAACAGCAGCAGGGGAGCAACCATATACGTCACCTCGGCCCCCTGCATAGAATGTGCGAAGCTTATCATACAATCCGGCATACGAAGGGTGGTATATTCGGAGCCATACCGAGTGTCAGAGGGCTGCGATCTGCTGAAGCGGGCGGAAATACAGCTTGACTTTATAGACATGACAGAATAAGTAAGAATAAAACATATACAAATCGAGATAAAATGAAGAATAGATTGAACGTTTGGCTGCCTTTCATAGTTGCGCTCAGTATAGCTATCGGCGTTTTAGTAGGCAACTTCTATAATAAGGCCGGCGGCAGAGCTTCCGGCTATCTTAGTCCGGCCAACAATAAAATCAATGCCGTCCTTGAGATAATAGACGAGAAATACGTGGATACGGTTAGGGTAAAGGATCTTATAGAGGACGTTATTCCGAAGATATTCGAGGAGCTCGATCCTCACTCCATGTACATTCCGGCGAAGGAGGCCCAAAGCGTGAATGAAGAGCTCGACGGATCGTTTAGCGGCATAGGCGTATCCTTCAATATGCAAACCGATACCATTCTTCTGCTGAACGTATTTGCCGGAGGCCCCTCGGAACAGGCCGGGCTTCAGCCCTTCGACAGGATTGTGACCATTAATGACTCCATATTTGCGGGGAAAGATATAGATCAGAACGAAGTGGTTAAGAATCTGAAAGGACCCCGAGGATCAAAGGTGACCCTTGGCGTTAAGCGCCGCAACAAGCCCGACATGCTCTACTTCGATGTGGTCAGAGGCGACGTCCCCGTTAATTCCATAGAGGTTGCCTACGAAATCCGCAAGAACATCGGCTTCATCAAGGTGAGCCGCTTCACCCGCACTTCCTACCAGGACTTTATAACCGCCCTCGCCCGCCTTAAGAAAGAGGGCTGCAATGCTTTCATCATAGATTTAAGAGGGAATACCGGAGGAATCATGGAGACGGCCATAAGCATGATCAACGAGTTCATGCCCGCCTCCCGTTTGATTGTGTACATGGAAGGGAAGTCGTACCCCCGCAGCAATATGTTCTCCACCGGCAACGGATCTTGCATAGAAGACGACATAGTTGTGCTCACCGACGAGAACTCCGCCTCGGCCAGCGAGATCTTCGCGGGAGCCATACAGGATAACGACAGGGGATTGATCATCGGACGCAGAACCTTCGGCAAAGGGCTGGTGCAAACATCCGTTGGGCTTGCCGACGGCTCCGAGCTTCGCCTCACCGTTGCACGATACTACACGCCTTCCGGACGTTCCATCCAGAAGAAATACGAGCTCGGGCACAGCGAAGACTATGAGATGGACATTTACAACCGTTATAAGCACGGCGAATTCTATACTCGCGACAGTATAAAGACCGACAGCTTGCCCCAATACCAAACGGTTATGGGACGCACCGTTTACGGCGGAGGCGGCATCATTCCCGACATCTTCATCCCAAGCGATACCACGGGCCTTACCTCCTACTTCAACAGCGTAACCAAGTATCCCAACGTTCTCAACTTATATACCCTGCTCTATTCCGACCAGCACTACGATTTGCTGAGATCCTTCGGCACCTATCGCGAGATGTACGACTACCTCAGCGGTCAGCCTCTGCTTGACGACTTTACCGACTTCGCCGTAGAGCATGGAATCAAGAAGCGTCCGGCTCTAATTGAGATCTCGGCCAAGCTGATTGAGATCCATCTCGTATCGCTCATCATCAAGAACTTTTTCGATAACGACGGCTTCTTCCCCATCTACTACGACGACGATAACACCGTGCGCCAGGCCGTGAAGGTCATACAGGAAGGCAAGGCAACTCCAACAGCCTGCTATATCTACGACACCGATATCCCCGAATCGCAGTCGACCGCCCGCAACTACACCCTCGCCCGCGAGCTTAATCGAACCAATCCCAAAGCCTAAAGCGATCCCAACAGCATGCCTCTGAATATACCCAAGAACCTGCCGGCTATTGATCTGCTTAAGAAGGAGCAGATCTTCGTGATGGACTCCCTCAGAGCTGCCACTCAGGATATACGGCCTCTCAATGTACTTGTTCTGAATCTGATGCCGATTAAGGTGACAACGGAGACGGATCTCGTTCGCCTGCTCAGCAACACTCCGCTGCAGATTGAGCTCAAGCTCGTGAAGGTTAGCGGTCATACGCCCAAGAACACCCCTATTGAGCACATGCAGGAGTTCTATATCGGCTTCGACGAGATAGCTCACAACTTCTACGACGGAATGATCATCACAGGCGCCCCCGTTGAGCAGATAGCCTTCGAGGACGTTCGCTACTGGAGGGAGCTCACCGCTATCCTCGACTGGGCTCGCACTCATGTAACCTCCACGCTCTACATCTGTTGGGCGGCGCAGGCAGCTCTCTATCACTTCTACGGCATACCCAAGTACGAGCTGCCGAGCAAGATGTTCGGCGTCTTCCGGCACAGGCTCAGCGATCCGCATCTGCCGATCTTCCGCGGATTCGACGACGACTTCTTCGTACCGCATAGCCGCCATACCGAAATCCGTCGCTCCGACATTATTCGGCTCCAGGATCTGAGCATCATTGCCGAGAGCGATCAGGCAGGCGTTCACATCGTCATGACTCGCGGCGGGCGGGAGTTCTACATCACCGGGCATGCCGAGTATTCGCCGGGGACGCTCGACGATGAGTACAGGCGCGACCTCGCCAAAGGCCTCCCGATCCATATCCCAGCCAACTATTATCTCAACGACGACCCCGCACAGGGGCCTCACGTCAGATGGCGAGCCCATGCGAACTTGCTCTTCACCAACTGGCTCAATTACTACGTATATCAGGCTACGCCTTATAAGGCCGAGGACATCCGCTATCTTGGCGAGCTCTGAGGCACCTAACTTCACTCCCTACATCCTTTGAACATAGAGCTCCTTGCCCCTGCCCCCAATCTGGCCTGCGGCATTGAGGCCATCAATCACGGAGCCGATGCGGTATACATCGGAGGGCCGCGATTTGGCGCCAGAGCCGCGGCTGCCAATTCGGTTGAAGACATTCGCAGCCTTTGCAGCTATGCCCACATCTTCGGCGCGCGGGTTTACGTTGCGATGAATACCATACTGTATGACGACGAACTGGCTGAGGCCGAGAGGCTGATCGGAGCCGTATATGATGCCGGAGCCGACGCTCTCATCATTCAAGACATGGGGATTACCCGCCTGCGCATTCCTCCGATAGCCCTTCACGCAAGTACGCAGGTCGACAACAGCACGGTTGAGCAAGCTCGGTTGCTTGAGAGCGAAGGTTTCTCGCAGATGGTGCTTGCCCGGGAGCTGTCGTTGGAGGAGATCAGGGAGATTGCGAGCTGCACGAGCTTGAGGCTGGAGGCCTTCGTTCACGGAGCTCTGTGTGCAAGCCTTAGCGGACGATGCTACATCAGCGCCGACAAATGCCGGCGTAGCGCCAACCGTGGGGAGTGCGCCCAATACTGTCGTCTGCCCTGGACTTGGACAGACTCCAAGGGCCGCATCATAGCCCGCAACCAGCATCTGCTTTCGCTCAAAGACCTTAATCGCAGCGACGATCTGGAGGCGATGATCGACTCCGGCGTTAGCTCCTTTAAGATAGAAGGGCGGCTGAAGGGGATGTCGTACGTGAAGAACATCACCGCTTGGTATCGCCTGCTGATTGATGGAATACTGAGCCGCAGGACGGATCTCAGTCGCGCCTCTCGCGGCAGGGTCAGCCTCGGATTCGAGCCGCATCCCGACAGGAGTTTCAATCGCGGATTCACGCCTTACTTCCTCCGCCAACGGCCTGCCGATCCCAGCGCTCCCCTCACTCCCAAGTTCGTTGGAATGCCGGCGGGGATAGTCAAGGAGGTGCGCGCCGGCTGCATTATTGTCAAGAATAATCCGAGCCTGAATAATGGCGACGGCCTGGTTTTTTTCAACGATAGCAACTGCTTGGAGGGTTTCAGAATTAACCGTGCGGAGGGCTCCGTCGTTTATCCGCGCCAGATGCCGCGCATCCGTCGCGGCGCCAAGCTTTACCGTAATCGCGATCAGGAGTGGGAGGCCATGCTCGCCAGGCCATCCGCCTCGCGCAAGCTATCCGTTGACGTCACGCTGACGGAAACGGTCGACGGCTATTCGCTATGCATCAGCCTTGCCGACGATCCGAGCCTCCGCGCCGAGGCCCATCTTGCATCGCCGCAGAAGGCCGTTGCCCTTAGCGATCCTGGGCCAAACATCCGCCTGCAGCTGTCGAGGCTTGGCGACAGTCCATTCGAAGCCGGATCGGTGCAGATCATCACCGAGGGGCCGCGCTTCTTGCCCTCCTCAGCGCTCGGCAAGCTGCGTCGCCAGGCCGTTGAGCAGCTCCTGTGCGCCATCCGCGCGGCTTATGTTAGGCCCAATCGCATCCCATCTTTGTCCCCAGTCCATCCTTGTCCGATCGACATCCCCGCAAGCTTCAACGTATCGAATCGGGAGGCCCGCAGCTTTTACGCAGAGCGCGGCGCCGTCAACATCCAGCCCGCCTTTGAGATCGCCTCGCCTCGTCCCGACCTTCCGCTCATGCTGGTGAAGCACTGTTTGCGCTATGAGCGCGGCTGGTGTCCGCGCGTTCACAGGCAGGCCTCTCCCTTTGCCGAACCCTTTTTCCTGAGCAGCGGCGCGGTTAGGCTCCGAATTGAATTTGACTGCGATAACTGCCGCATGGCTCTGTATTAAGCAGGATAGGCTCGTACTGTGGTTTATCTCCCCAAATCTTGCCCGACCCGAACATAGGGCAAACCATTTAAATTTGAGCTCAATGATAAGAAGATATTTTCTGTGCCGCCATT
>JAITHO010000016.1 GCA_031279915.1 Tannerellaceae bacterium | reverse complement strand
TGAGAATAAGAGAGCGTTAGCTCAGTTATATTGTAATTATTATTTTATCTCTTTAAGTACATACATCTTGTTGTTGTTTAATGGGGCCAAATATACAACTCTTGGCGGAGAAATTCAACATATAAAGCCTTTGTTGGAGTTAAGACGGCTTGCCGCAAGTTTCAAACAACCCATCTAAGATCTTAGACGGTTTGCCACGGATTCCAAACAAAGCATCTAAGATCTTAGACGGTTTGCCGCAAGTTCCAAACAAACCATCTAAGATCTTAGACGGTTTGCCATGGATTCCAAACAAAGTATCTAAGATCTTAGACGGCTTGCCACGGAATCCAAACAGAGCATCTAACATGTTAGACGGTTTGCCACGGAACCCAAACAAAGCGTCTAACATGTTCGATGGTTTGCCACGGAACCCAAACAGAGTTTTGAACATGTTCGACGCTCTGCCACGGAATCCAAACAGAGTGTCGAACGCTTTAGAACTGTGACTTGTTTTATTGGGAGGGCGGGGACATTCTTGGCTTCGCTTGGGCATTTTTCGGGCTTTAATTATGCGGAAATCTGCAAAAAGATGGGCTGAGATTGTTTTTGGAGCTCAATTTCAATATTTTCTGCGGGGCTATGCGGACTGGGGCGGTTGTGGGGTCAGGAAAATTTATCTAAGTTTGCCGACATCCTTAAACATGCAAATCCTATATTATAAATGGACTTCGAAGATTTTATAGATAATCAAGGTAACAACGAAATGAAGGAAGAGCAGACATCGATAACTCATTCCGAATACAAAGCTCCCGGAAAGGATGGGAAAATAACCCATCATCTTTCAGGGATGTATCAAAACTGGTTTCTCGATTATGCCTCTTATGTTATTTTGGAACGGGCTGTGCCTCACATCAACGACGGGCTTAAACCTGTGCAACGGCGCATACTGCATTCTATGAAGCGCCTCGACGACGGACGATACAACAAGGTTGCTAACATCGTTGGGCATACTATGCAGTTCCATCCTCACGGAGACGCCTCTATTGGCGACGCTCTTGTACAACTCGGACAAAAGGAATTGCTGATCGACTGCCAGGGCAACTGGGGGAACATTCTTACGGGAGATGGCGCTGCGGCTCCACGATACATCGAAGCAAGGCTGTCGAAGTTTGCCCTCGAAACGTTTTTTAATTCTAAAACGACTCTTTGGCAATCCTCCTACGACGGCAGGAACCGCGAGCCGATTACGCTGCCGGTGAAGTTTCCGCTGCTGCTGGCGCAAGGGGTTGAGGGCATAGCCGTGGGACTTTCGTCGAAGATTCTTCCACACAATTTCAATGAGCTGCTTGATGCATCTATCGCATATCTGAAGAACGAATCCTTCGTGCTTTATCCCGATTTTCAGACAGGCGGTTTTATAGATGTCGGCAAATATAACGACGGCGAGCGGGGTGGAACTGTTAAGGTGAGAGCTAAAATCACCAAGCTTGATTTAAAAACTCTTGTCATTAGCGATATCCCCTTCGGGCGAACAACTTCGTCGCTTATAGAATCTATACTGAAGGCAAACGAAAGGGGGAAAATCAAGATTAAGAAGGTGGACGATAATACGGCAAAGGATGTGGAAATCATAATCCACCTCTCGCCAGGCATATCGCCCGATAAAACTATTGACGCTCTATACGCATTCACCGATTGCGAAATCAGCATATCGCCCAATTGTTGCGTCATCATGGATAACAAGCCGCACTTCATGACTGTGAGCAACGTGCTGCGCTATTCGGCTGACAACACAATGTCGCTACTGCGATCGGAACTCGAAATACAAAAGGCCGAACAGGAAGATGCCCTTTTCTTCGCATCCTTAGAAAAGATTTTCATTGAGGAACGTATATATAAGGATGCAGAGTTTGAGAATGCAGTGGATATGGATGCAGCCGTGACGCATATCGACCTCCGCATCGAACCCTTCAAACCGAACTTCATTCGTGAAGTAGGTCGCGATGATATTCTGAAGCTGATGGAGATTAAAATGGGCCGCATCCTCAAGTTCAATTCCGAAAAGAGCAACGAGTTCATCGCCCGCACAGAGGAAGAGATACTAAAACTGCAATACCACCTCGACAACCTCACAGCCTACGCCATCGCATGGTTTGAAGGCTTGAAGGAGAAGTACGGCGATGCCTTTCCGCGCATGACCGAAATCCGCAACTTCGACACCATAGAGGCCGCAAAGGTTGTAGAAGCAAACGAGAAGCTCTATATCAACCGAGCCGAAGGATTCGCAGGCATGTCGCTCAAGAAAGACGAATTTGTATGCAACTGCTCCGATATGGACGACATAATCCTCTTCTATCGCAACGGAACTTTCAAGGTAATAAAAGTGGCCGACAAGATTTTTATCGGTAAAGACGTAATATATATTAATGTATTTGCCCGAAATGATAGCCGAACGATATACAACGTGGTCTACCGCGACGGCAAACTTGGCTACAACTACATAAAGCGATTCAACGTTCTTGGAGTGACCCGCGATAAGGAATATTTCGTTACTAAAGGCACGGAAGGCTCTCGAATAATGTACTTCAGCGCCAATCCAAACGGCGAGGCCGAAACCATCAAGATTATTCACAAGCCCAAGCCAAGGCAAAAGAATCTGGTGTTCGAGAAATCATTCAGCGATGTAGGCATCAAAGCGCGCGCGGCTTTGGGCATCATCCTCACAAAAGCCGAAGTGCACAAGATCTCCCTCAAGCAAAAGGGCATATCCACGCTCGGCGGCAGGTTGGTTTGGTTCGACTGGGCCGTTCTGCGACTTAACTATGACGGACGCGGCGATGAACTTGGCGAATTTCAGTCGAGCGACCAAATCCTCGTCATACTCCGTAACGGTGATTTCTACATCACAAGCTTCGATCTCAGCAATCATTATGAAGATAATATCCTAAGCATCGAGAAATATATGCCCGAAAAGATATGGACGGCTACTTATCTCGATGCTGAACAAGGCTTCCGATACCTGAAGCGATTCCAGCTCGAAGCCACGCCACGCAAACAGAATTTCATCGGTGATAATGCAGCCAATCGCCTCTATCTACTCACTAACGAAGCCTATCCGAGGATAGAAGTTGTATTTGGAGGGAAAGATGCCAAGCGGGAGCCACTCCTTATAGACGTCGAAGAATTCATCTCCGTGAAAGGCTTTAAAGTGAAAGGCAAACGAATCTCCACCTTCGAAATAGAGACTATCAACGAGCTTGAGCCTGTACGCTTCCTCTCAACCGACGATGAATCCGCTCCCGCAGATGAAGATCCTGAGGCAGAAATCCCTCCAACGGCAGAGGATTTGAATCCGGAAAGCGAAAATCAATCCGACCTGATCGACCAAATCACAGGCCAAATGAAACTCTTCGATGATTAAAAGGAGAATCCGTAACAAACTCTTTATGGGGATCCTCATCCTTTTTGCTTGCAGCCAATCCGGGCTTACGCAAATCGATACGCTTGCACTGAGAGCAATGGATGAGGCAACAAGTTTCGGATTCGGAAGTTATCAGCTGAAAGATACCTATCTGTCGCCATTCATTTACCAGGGATGGGGCGGACGCATACTCAACGAACGTGTCACATGGCTGCAATCAAAGTTATCGCGCCAGCGGATAATAGGAGTGGATTTAGCTACGACTAAAAACCCTGCCGAGAATGTGAACGACTTCGGAATCTTTGTGGATTACTCGCATGCCTATCATTATAATGTTTTCAACGGAAACGATTTCAATATACTCTTCGGCGCGTCCGCATCTATTATGGGAGGCTTTATCTACAATACGCGCAACGGCAATAATCCGCTATCGGCCAAAGCTGACGTCAGCCTTAGCTTGTCGCTTATGCTGATGTACACTCTTTGGATAAACGAAGCCCCGGTTACCTTGCGCTATCAAGGCATGTTGCCCGTTGCCGGCCTCTTCTTCGCGCCTCCTTACGGAGCTTCTTACTATGAAATGTTTAACGAAGGAAATCTTTCTGATGTCCTCGCATTTAACTCCTTTCATAATAAACTTGGGCTCACAAACTACGTAACTATCGATATTCCTATATACACTCAGACTTTGCGCTTGGGATATCTGTATAGCTATTACACGACGGATGTACACTCCATCCAAACCCGAATATTTTCTAATACCTTACTTATAGGATGGGTCAAAGAATTTTATCTCAAATGAAAAACATGAAGCTCATATTCCAGCTATGCCTCTGGGCCGCCATCATATCCGGATGTACGGTGGACGATGAATACAACGAATCTCCGCGACGTAATTTTGATGCGTTCTGGCAGCTGATCGACGAAAACTACTGCTTCTTTGAGTACAAAAACGTCGACTGGAACGCTGTTTACGAGGAGTACAGCCCTCTTATAAGCGATTCAAGCAACCAGTACGATTTGTTCCGAACCCTAGCGAACATGGCCGACGAACTGCAAGACGGACATATCAACATCACATCCTTCTACGCTTTTTCCGCTTACGAAGGTTGGCACTCCGAATATCCTTCCAATTTAAACTGGAACGTCATACAAACCTACCTGGAAGGAAGCCAACGAACCGGTGATTACGATGAAATACGCTACAAAACTCTTTCTGACGGTAAAATCGGATATATATATTACGGTAGCTTTCACGAAAGCATATTGGAAACAGAGCTGAACAAAATATTCGACTCCTTCGCTAATTGCAACGGCCTGATTATCGACGTGCGAAATAACGGCGGAGGCTCGCTAACCAATTCCGATCGCCTCGCCGCACGTTTCACCGACAAACGAGTTCATTGCGGATATATCCTCCACAAAACAGGCAAGGGACACAACGATTTCTCCGAACCATATCCACTTTATCTCGAACCATACAGCATCGGACATCTATGGCTCAAACCCGTCATTGTCCTAACCAACCGCAGATGTTACAGTGCAGGAAATAACTTCGTAAGCAAAGTTGGCATCCTGCCGAACGTAACTACACTTGGCGATACCACCGGCGGCGGCAGCGGCTTCCCGCTAACATCCGAACTTCCAAACGGCTGGCGAGTGCGATTTTCCTCAAGCCCCATACTCGACGTTAATAAGCAGCAAACCGAATTTGGCGTTGCCCCCAACATCCCCGTCGCTCTCGACCCTGCCGACGAGGAACGGCATCTGGATACGCTAATCGAAACCGCCATACAAATCCTTTCCGGAGCTCAGTAAGCCGCCGAAATGCTGAGAGCTTTTTATGAGAGATAATGTAACGTTTGTTTTATCTTTTGATGTTGATTTCATTCTTTGCGTCGTAGCTAAATGTCGTTCGCGCGAATTTGCAATTAGCCTGGCATTAAAGCTCTGAAATCTTATTACGCAGCGATTGTAAATCGGAGAGAGCGTGGGAAAAAAGCTACACTCTAAAAAAAACCTTCGCAAGCCAAAACCACCTTTCTTTATCGCAAAAAAATCGCACGCAAGAAAAACGATATCGCTGTTTTATCCGAAGGCCAACTAATTTGTTATCGGCGTGAATGCGTCCTTCCCTGCCGCTCGCGCCGATAACGCAATGTGCCAAGATCTAATTGTCTTGATTTCGATGGAATAACCTGCCGAGAACTCAAAACGATTTTGGCGGTTTGTAATCTGAGTTTTGGACGATAAAATCGCTCACGGCGTCGCCAACTTCGGAGGTGGAGAAGGAAGGAGCGCCGGCGGCTATGTCTTCCGTAACGATTCGACGTTCGACCGACAGAGCAACGGCCTCGCGAATCGATCGGGCTTCGTCGAGAAGGCCAAAGCTGTTTTCAAACATCAGGGCGGCGCTGAGGATTGAGGCTAAGGGATTCGCTCTGTTTTTGCCGGCAGCCTGCGGATAGGAGCCGTGGATTGGTTCGTAAACCGAAGTATGCAGTCCGGCCGATAGCGATGGCAAAAGTCCGAGCGAACCTGCAATAACCGAGGCTTCATCGGTCAGGATATCGCCAAACATGTTTTCGGTGACTATTACATCGAAGCTTCGCGGCGACTGGATGATGCGCATTGCTGCATTGTCGACAAACATGTACTCTGTGTTTACATCGGGAAATTCTACGGCTATCTCGCCTGCAACTTGCCGCCATAGACGCGAAGTTGCCAGCACGTTGGCTTTGTCCACAACCGTGAGTTTCTTCCTTCGTCGCATGGCGTATCCAAAGGCGAGGCGAACGATGCGTTCGACTTCATGGCGAGAATATACGCAGGTGTCGTATGCCGTCAAGCCATCTTCGCTGCGTCCTTGTGGGCGACCGAAATATAATCCTCCGGTAAGCTCGCGAATGCATACGAAGTCAACTCCTTCAACCAAGTCGGCTCTGAGCGGAGAGGTATGCACTAGCGATGGAAGCGCAGATACTGGGCGAACGTTGGCATATAGGCCCAGCATTTTCCTCATCCGTAGCAATCCCTGTTCGGGCCTGATGCGAGCCGAAGGATCGTTGTCATATTTTGGATGGCCTATGGCGCCGAAGAATACAGCGTCGGATTCCATGCAAAGCTTGTGAGTCGCTTCGGGATAAGGATCGCCGACAGCGTCTATGGCCGCGGCTCCAACTAAGGCTTCCGCGCATATCAGTTCGTGATTAAATCGCTTGCTTACGGCTTTAATCACCTTCAGCCCTTCGCGAACAACTTCGGGGCCTATGCCGTCGCCCGGCAGTATGGCTAATTTCAGTTTCATCTCGGTATATTAATCTCTATGGAAATGAATATACTTTGGTTCGCTGGGAGTGTATGTTGGCTCGTCCCAAAGAGCGCTCGTTATCATGAGGTCGGCGCTGTATCGATTACATGCGATGGGTACGTTGTGAATCCTGCACTGGCGGAGCAACATCTGAATGTCGGCTTCGTGAGGCTGCGGATTGAGGTCGTCGATAAGGAATATAGCAAGGCTGATTTCCTTGCGAACCACCATTGCCGCTATCTCTGCATCGCCTCCAAGAGGGCCGGAGTGCATGCAGCTAATCTCGGCGGCAATGCCTTTCGCGGCAAAAGCGTTGGATATTTGGCTGCCGGTTGTGCCGGTGCAAATAAGGTGATGATGCGATAGGAACTCGGCGTTGTGAAGCGTCCATTCCACCATGTCGGCTTTACGCCTGTCGTGCGCAACGAGCGCAATATTCAGTTTCTTGTTCATAATAAATTACCTTTCTATTTTGTTCAACATTTTGATAGTAGCTTGTATGGCGGCTTCTGTTTGGTCGCCGTCGAGGCCGCTTGTTTTAAACTCTTCTCCGTCGAGATTCCAGCGTATGACGGTATGCACTAGAGCGTCTGTGTGGCCTCCAGGAGGTATAGTTACTGCATAATCCGTAAGGATTGGGAAGGGGCGATCGAGCTCGGCGTATATCATCCGCAAAGCTTTGACGAAAGCATCGTACTGCCCGTCGCCCGACGATGAGCGTTCGTAAAACTCTCCGTTGATCTCTATTTTCAGCGTTGCAACCGGGTGAAGATCTTTGGTGAGCGATAAAGAGTAATTGAGGATGCGCACCGACGGTTCGGCAGTTGATTCGGCTTTCAGCACATCGCTCACTATGTATGGCAGATCGGCCTGCGTTAGAATCTTCTTCTTGTCGCCAAGCTCAATAACGCGCTCCGTTACTTTCCGTATGCTGTCTTCATCCATACCTATATCTAAGCCCAGAGCTTCGAGGTTCATGCGGATATTAGCCTTGCCTGATAGCTTGCCGAGAGCGTACTCTCGAACTCTGCCGAAACGTTCGGGAAGCAGATCATTAAAGTATAGATTATTCTTGCAATCGCCGTCGGCATGAACTCCGGCGCATTGAGTGAATACGGCTTCGCCAATGATGGGACGGTTGGGAGCTACGCGAATGCCCGAATAGGTTTCTACCAGCCGGCTGGCATAGTTCAGCTTTTCTTCATTGAGGCCGGTAGATTCGCCGATCTGATCATTTATCACGGCAAGCACGCTGCTCAGAGGAGCATTGCCTGCACGTTCGCCCAGGCCGTTGATGGTGGTATGAACGCCCTTCACTCCGGCAAGTATGGACGAGAATACGTTGGCCACAGCCAGATCGTAATCATTATGCGCATGGAAATCGAAGTGCACATTGGGATAGCGGGTCGTCATCTGCCGGCAATATTCGTGTGTGTTGAGAGGATTGAGGATGCCGAGAGTATCCGGAAGCATGATGCGTCGGATAGACAGGCTTTGCAGCTCGTCGACCATCTGAAAAACATAGTCTGGCGAGTTCTTCATCCCATTCGACCAGTCTTCCAGATAAACATTCACGGCAATGCCCATCCTGGAGGCGGCATCAATCTCCCGTTGGATATCCCTCAGATGCTCGTCGGGAGTTTTGCGGAGCTGCTCCGTTACGTGGCGATACGATCCTTTGCACAGGAGATTAACGGTTCGGCATCCTGCATCCTTTATCCATTTCAGAGAAAGTCCGCCGTCAACAAAGCCCAGAACCTCCAGTCTGTCGATATATCCCATGCGCTCGGCCCATGCGGCAACTCTCTTTACGCCATCCAGCTCGCCGGCGGATACTCTCGCCGATGCAATCTCTATACGGTCGATCCCAAGCTCTGCAATGGCAGCCTGCGCAATACTTAGCTTCTCCTGCGCGGCGAACGACACGCCCCAGGTTTGCTCGCCATCGCGCAGGGTTGTATCCATTATCTCTATCATAAACGTCTCTCGTATGCTTCGATTATCTCCTTCCGAGCCAGAATATGGTCGATGTCGTCATAGCCATTCAGAAGACATTCCTTTCTGAAGGGATTTATCTCGAATGATTCCTGCCGACCCGACTGATGCGATTGAATGCTTTGCTGCGGCAGATCAATCGTAAGCATTGCCTCCGGATATTTTTCCAACAGATCCAGCGTTTCGGCAAGGAACTCCGGCGACACAACTACGGGCAGCAAACCGTTGTTAAGCGCATTATTCATGAAGATGTCGGCAAAGAAGCTGCTTACTATGGCCTTAAATCCGTAGCCGGCTATTGCCCATGCTGCATGCTCGCGACTGCTTCCGCTGCCGAAGTTCTTTCCTGTCACGAGGATTACTCCCTTGTATCGTCCCTGATTGAGAACAAAGCTGGGATCGGGCTGCCCATCTTTGCCGAATCTCCAGTCGTGAAACAGCAGATCGCCGAAGCCATCACGCGTTGTGGCTTTCAAGAAGCGAGCTGGGATGATTTGATCGGTATCCACGTTCTCCAGCGGGAGGGGAACGCATGTGGATGTTATTGTTTCGAATCGTTCTTTCATCTTGATTCTTCTTTCCTTATTTATATTATGTTTCTATTGGCTATTCAAGCCTCGTGGGTATAAATCTCTCTTGGATCGCTGATTTTTCCGGTTATGGCGGCTGCAGCAGCTACTATCGGGCTGGCGAGGATGGTACGCGCTCCGGGACCTTGTCGTCCTTCGAAATTACGATTGGAGGTGGATACTACATACTTTCCCGGAGGCACTTTATCGTCGTTCATGGCTAAACAAGCTGAACATCCGGGCTGACGGATCTCGAAGCCGGCTTCTTCGAGTATCTTGTCGATGTTCTTGGCTCGGATTTGCCGCAATACTGTATGGCTGCCGGGCACCAGCCAGGCTGTAACGCTTTCGGCTTTCTTTTTCCCTTTAACGATGGAGGCGAATGCAGCGAAGTCTTCCACTCTGCCGTTGGTGCAGCTTCCAAGGAATACGTAATCGATAGGCTTGCCGAGGATGGGTTCCCATGGCTCGAAGCCCATATACTCTAAAGCTTTCAGCCACGAGGATCGTTCGTTGTCTTCGGCTGATTCCGGAACGGGAATCCTCTCGCGTATGCCCATCGCCATTCCTGGATTGGTGCCGAAGGTTACCATTGGCTCAACGGCTTCGGCTCGGAAGCTGAACTCGGCATCGAATGTTGCATCCGGATCGCTGCACAGCCTAGCCCATTCGGCCTTTGACTTCTTCCATGCATCCCAGCGGGGAGCGAAATCGGTTCCGTGAATGTACTCAATGGTCTTTTCATCGGGAGCTATCATTCCTCCTCTTGCGCCCATCTCGATCGACATGTTGCATATCGTGAGGCGTTCCTCCATAGTACAGTTGCGGATGGTTTCGCCGGCATATTCTACGAAAAATCCGGTGGCTCCGCCGGCTCCCATCTTGCTGATGAGGTATAGAGACAGATCTTTCGCCGTTACATCGCGGCGCATGCGGCCATCAACGGTTATCCGCATAGTTTTAGGCTTGCGCTGGAGCAGGCACTGAGTGGCAAGCGTCATCTCTACTTCGCTGGTGCCTATTCCGAAGGCTATCGCGCCGAGAGCGCCGTGAGTAGACGTATGCGAATCGCCGCATACGATGGTCATCCCCGGCAACGTAAAACCGTATTCCGGACCCACAACATGAACTATACCGTTGCGCGGATGCTGAAGCCCGTAGTATGTCAGCCCAAATTCTCGACAGTTTTTTTCGAGAGTTGCTACTTGGAGTCGAGACACCGGATCGGCTATTGGCTGATCCTGATTAATGGTTGGAATATTATGATCGGCAACGCATATTATCCTCTCAGGATGCATCGGTTTCAAACCGCGCCGCCGCAAGCCTTCGAAAGCTTGTGGGCTGGTTACTTCATGGCAATATAGCCTGTCGATATATAGCTGCACGGTGCCATCGGGCATTGTGTCGACAATATGTTTGTCCCAGATCTTATCAAAAAGCGTTTTCATTCTGCAATCTTGTTTATGGCATCTATGTAAGCCTCGGCTGAGGCTACGATTATATCGGTATGAGCGGCATGGCCGTGGTATATGTTTTTATCGTAACTTATCGTTATGTGGGCTTTTCCAACTACTTCGCTGCCTGATTCGACGGCTGTGATGCTGAATGTCGTCAGTGTTTTCCGTCCAGCGTCGTTATCTTTTTTCAAGATGATGGCTGAGTTGATGGCTCTGATTACGGCATCTACCGGACCGCTTCCTGATGCTGAGGATTCGATGAGATTGCCGTTATCCATAACGCCAATGCTTGCTACGGGACGGATTGGCTCTTTGCCCGAAGTTACTTGCATATACTCGAGCGAGTAGCGTTGCATCTTCTTATAATCTTTCCTGACAAGCTTCAACACATCGGCATTGCTGAAGTATTTATTCTTTTCGGCTAATTCAACGAAGCGCTTGTATACGTCATCGAGCTTTCCATTATCTATATCTACTCCAAAGCTTTTTAGATGCGCTTTCAGAGCCGCCCGTCCGCTACGCGCCGAAAGAATTATCATGTTACTATCGATTCCAACGTCTTCGGGATTGATAATCTCGTAGGTGCTCCGTTCCTTTATCACCCCGTCTTGATGAATGCCCGAGGAGTGAGCAAATGCGTTGCGACCAACGATAGCCTTATTTGCCTGCACCGGCATGTTCATCATGCTCGAAACGGTGTTGCTCAGGTCGTGAATGTAAATCGGCTTCACGTCTATTTGATAAGGTAGCTTATGACTGTTTATTATCATCACCACCTCCTCAAGCGACGTATTGCCGGCACGTTCGCCAATTCCGTTAATCGTAACTTCCACCTGACGCGCGCCGTTCAGCACACCTTGCAGAGTATTGGCCGTGGCCAAACCAAGATCGTTATGGCAATGCGTAGATATAATAATGTTATGGATGCCGCTAACATTCTCCATCAAATACCGAATCTTCGCCCCGTATTCCTCCGGCAAACAGTAGCCCGTCGTATCAGGAATATTCACAACCGTAGCGCCGGCCTTAATCACAGCCTCCACCACGCGAGCTAGGTAATCATTATCGGTACGGCCCGCATCTTCGGCATAAAACTCAATATCCTCCACATATCGCTTGGCATACTTTACGCAGCCGATTGCACGTTCGAGAATATCCTCGCGCGTTGAGCGGAACTTGCCCTGAATGTGATAATCCGACGTACCTATGCCCGTATGGATACGTTTGTACGTGGCATACTCCAACGCCCTTGCGGCAAGGTCGATATCCTTCTCATTCGCCCGCGTTAAAGCGCACACCCGCGCCTTGCTAACTTCTTTCGATATGGCGACAACGCTATCGAAATCCTCTTGACCCGAAGCCGGAAAACCAGCCTCAATCACGTCTACTCCCATTGCGGCAAGCTTCTTGGCAAGCTTCACCTTCTTGCCAAGGCTCAGCTGGCAGCCAGGAACCTGCTCGCCGTCGCGCAATGTAGTATCGAAAATAAATAATCTCTCGTTTGACATAATATCTAATTATTTAGTACATACCATTAAAAGAAAAAACCTCCCTCACTTTGGAAGCGAGAGAGGCGCCATTTTCACTATAAAAACAAAAGGCATAACAATCTCACTTCCCGATTTGCTCGCGCAATATGAGAATAATACTTAGGGGAGCGATGAGATGATATATTGTTACGTTATGCATGTGTCTACTTTATTTTCGTCGCAAAATTACACTCTTTCCCGACATCTGCAAATATTTTGCCACCATGCAAAGCTTATTTTCAAGCCCCAAAAAAATCCTCCTCCAATTTTAATCCCTAAATCCAACTGCGCAAACAAATTTCCGGCATCACAACAAAAATATTTCCTAATCTTTTTTGCTAAATTCCAAATAAAGAAATTTTTGCCAAAGATTTTTTTGCCGCAAAAAAGAAAACAAATTTTTTGGAGATAAAATAATTGCCGAACGCCATTTAAATGTTTATTTCCCGTCCAACATTTGCTGGGCGCCATTTAAACAGTGATTTTTCATCCTAGCATTTGCTGGACGACATTTAACGATGTAAATCTCATCCAGCATTTGCAGGGCGACATTTAAAGAGTGATTTTTCGTCCAGCAATTGCAGGACGCCATTTAAACAGTGATTTTTCATCCTAGCATTTGCAGGGCTCCGATAAATTCAATTTGTCGGCGTCCAGCAGATTTTTGGCTCCAACAACGAGTGTTATTCTCGCACAGCATTTTTTTTTGACTATCTCGAAATATTGAAAACTCGCCGAAAAAAAAATTAGGCTTCAAAAAAACTTTTTAATCTTCAGAAAAAGAATCTTCATCCGTAAATCATAATTCAATATTTGTAATTAGAAAGGAGGGAAAGAAAAATTGGAGGCATTGTGCGTTAGGCTTCAAAAGAAATATCGCCCCATGACATACTCCTACTTAAATCCATTGCGTACCTGTTTTGTCCAAATAAATAAGGAGATAATCGTATATTTGGCCCGCAGATAAAAATGAACTAGTCTTAGTTACATTGTCGGTACTTATTATAAATCTATAAATTCTAATTTCAAATGAAACATATTACAAGGCGTAATGCCATCAAAACCGCTTTAGTCGGCGGAGCCTTAGCGGCAGTATCATCGTCGTCCATATATGGGATGAGGAACGTAGGAGCGATGGAAACGGCTCCTTTGAAAGGAAATATTCGTCACTCGGTTAGCAAATGGTGCTTCAAAGAATATGAGCTCGACGAGTTTTGCAAAATCTGTAAACGTATAGGAATTGAATCGGTTGAACTTCTTGATCCGCAAGACTGGCCTACGGTGCAAGCAAACGGACTTACGGTTGCAATGGCGCAAGGAGCCGGAAAGGGAATCGATGATGGATTTAACAACCCCAGGCTTCACGATGAACTCGTGAAAAGTTATGAGGACGTGATTCCGCAAGTAGCCAAAGCAGGGCTTACGAACCTGATATGCTTTGCGGGCAAGAGAAATGGCGTTACGGATTTGCAGGGATGGGAAAACTGTGAGGCAGGGCTGAAACGGATTATCCCCATTGCCGAAAAGCACGGAGTTGTGCTAACGATGGAGCTCCTCAACAGCATCGGGCATAAAGATTACCTGTGCGATCACACCGTGTGGGGCGTAGAGCTTTGCCGACGACTCGGATCGCCTAATTTCCGCCTGCTATACGACATTTATCACATGCAAATCATGGAAGGCGACATTATTAATAACATCAGGAAGTATCATTCCTTCTTCTCGCATATCCACACCGGAGGTAATCCCGGACGCGCCGAAATCGACGAAACTCAGGAGCTTTACTATCCTGCAATCATGCAAGCCATCGTCGCAACGGGATACAAAGGATTCGTTGGGCAGGAATTTGTACCCAAACAAGCAGACAAGATCGCATCGCTCGAAAAATGCATTAAGATCTGCGACGTATAAATACATGATCTTATTTTTCAAGTCATCGGAAGCAAAATTAATTGCCGTTGAAACCGACAGGTTTTTTGACGGCAATGATGTTTGTCGGCTGGCCTGGCTCTTCGGATCGGCCGTTCTCATCGACGAAACTTCCGTGGAAGGCTACTTCATAGGGCCAAGGCGAGAGATGATCACTCCCTGGAGCACAAATGCAGTCGAAATAACTCGAACAATGGGGATCGATGGCATCAGGCGAATCGAAGAATACGTTCAATCATCGCCCGACGCAAAATACGACCCGATGCTACAACGACTTTATCGTGGATTAGGTCAAGACATCTTCGCCCCCGATATTCGTCCGGCTGATATACTTTTCGTAAACGACATTCAAAGTTATAACCGAGAAGAAGGGCTTGCGCTAAGCGAAAATGAGGTTGAATATCTCGTTGAGCTAAGTGGCCGGCTAGGTCGCAAGCTCACCGACAGCGAAGTTTACGGCTTCGCCCAGGTTAACTCCGAACATTGCCGGCATAAGATATTCAACGGAACATTCGTGATCGACGGCCAAGAACAGCCTCTTTCGCTATTTGGCCTCATACGTCGCACGGCGAGCGAGAATCCCAACAGGCTCGTCTCAGCGTATAAAGACAATGTGGCCTTCAACAAGGGCCCAACAATCGAACAATTTGCTCCCGAGCGCGGCGATGAACCCAGCTTTTTCGTTGTGAAGGAGATACAAACCGTTCTGTCACTTAAAGCCGAAACGCATAACTTCCCCACCACCGTCGAGCCCTTCAACGGAGCTTCCACCGGAACCGGAGGCGAAATCCGCGACCGATTAGGCGGTGGAAAGGCCTCCCTCCCCTTGGCCGGCACAGCTGTATACATGACATCCTATCCGCGAACCGGCCTAAGCGCAAACGAATGGGAACGCGCCATCAATCCGCGTCAATGGCTATACCAAAGCCCTGAACAGATATTAATCAAAGCATCCAACGGAGCTTCCGACTTTGGTAACCAATACGGACAGCCTCTGATCTGTGGCTCGCTTCTCACCTTTGAGCACGATGAAAATGATAAGCTTTACGGATATGATAAGGTGATCATGCTCGCAGGAGGCGTAGGCTACGCTAATCAACGCGATGCGCTAAAAGGCGAAGCCCAGCCACACGATTGCGTGCTCGTTCTCGGAGGAGATAACTACCGCATAGGAATGGGAGGCGGCGCCGTTTCATCGGTAGATACAGGACAATATACTAGCGGAATAGAACTCAATGCCGTGCAACGTGCCAATCCTGAAATGCAGAAGCGCGTTGCAAACGTGATTCGCAGCATAGCAGAATCGGATCAGAATCCTATTGTATCCATACATGATCATGGAGCCGGCGGACATCTAAACTGCCTCTCCGAACTCGTGGAGTCAATAGGAGGACGCATCGACATGAGCCAATTGCCGATAGGAGATCCGACTCTATCCTCAAAGGAAATCATCGGCAACGAAAGTCAGGAGCGTATGGGAATCCTGATCAAACCTGCAGATATGGACGGCATCATGCGAATAGCCGAGCGCGAACGAGCGCCGATTTACCGCGTAGGCGAAACCACAGGCGATCAGAAGCTCGTATTCCAGCAAGCCGACGGACGCAAGCCCATTGACCTGAAGATTGAGGATCTGTTGGGCCGACCGCCTAAAATGATAATAAACGACGTGAGCGTGCCGACATCCTTCGCTCCTATTGATTTCAACGAGGCCCGTATTCTGGAATACATCGGCAATGTACTCCGTCTCGAAGCCGTAGGATGCAAAGACTGGCTAACTAATAAGGTTGACAGATCGGTGACGGGTCGCGTGGCCCATCAGCAATGTCAAGGCGAGCTCCAATTGCCACTGGCCAATCTCGGAGCAGTTGCCCTCGATTATACCGGAAAAGCAGGTATGGCAACCTCTATCGGCCACGCTCCGCAGGCGGGATTAATCGATCCGGTAGCTGGATCGGTTCTCTCCATCGCCGAAGCTCTGACCAATATTGTTTTCGCCCCGCTTACTTACGGGCTGGCCGGAGTATCGCTCAGCGCTAACTGGATGTGGCCGTGCCGGAACGAAGGCGAAGATGCTCGCTTGTATGCAGCCGTCAGCGCTGCTTCCGACTTTGCATGCAAGCTTGGAATCAATATCCCTACCGGAAAAGACTCTCTATCGATGACCCAGAAGTACGCCGACGGCAAAGTCATCTCTCCGGGGACAGTAATTATCTCCGCAGGAGCTGAAGTGGCCGATGTAAGGAAGATCGTATCTCCGGTACTTAAAAAGGATCCTTATACATATATATATTATGTAGACTTCTCCTTCGACAGTATTAAGCTGGGTGGATCTGCTCTGGCGCAAACAATGAATAGGATTGGCGACGAAGCTCCGACGGTTACAGATCCTGCAAGATTTGTCAGCGTCTTCGAAGCTGTGCAGGAAGCCATCGCCAAAGGTTTAATCCTTGCCGGACATGATATATCGGCCGGAGGAATGATAACGGCTCTGCTGGAGATGTGCTTCGCGAACGTTGAAGGCGGACTCTATGTGGATCTCTCCCAATGGAACGACACGGCTATCCTCTTCGCCGAGAATCCTGCTGTACTTCTTCAGGTAAAAGATCTGGAAGCGTTCGAGGATATAATGCGCAAAGCTCAAGTGCGCTTCATCCCTGTTGCTCGTCCCATCGACAAACGATGCTTAGAGATACGCAACGATCGTTTTCAGCAGAGCATAGACTCCGACATAGACATTGATATCGACATCGACGCTGCTCGCAATATCTGGTACACTCCATCCCGCAAGCTCGACGAAAAGCAAAGCGGTAGTATCTGCGCCGGAAAAAGATTCGAAAACTACGGAAAGCAAGCGCTTCAGTTCCGTTTCCCAGAAGCTTTCAATGGCTCGTTCGACGCCTATTCCTCAACCGCACGCCGACGTCCGTCGGGCATAACGGCAGCTATCTTGCGCGACAAGGGAACAAACGGCGAACGCGAAATGGCCTACGCGCTATACACTGCTGGATTCGACGTAAAAGACGTGCACCTCTCTGATCTCTCCTCCGGACGAGAAACGCTCAGCGACGTTAGCCTAAGCGTTTTTTGCGGAGGATTCTCTAATTCCGATGTTCTCGGCTCCGCCAAAGGATGGGCTGCAGGCATACTATACAACGACAAGGCGCGTGCGGCTATCAATAGCTTCTACGCTCGGCAGGATACTCTCAGCTTAGGCGTTTGCAACGGATGCCAGCTCATGACCGAACTCGGCCTCTTGTATCCCGACCATGAAAAGCCGCACAAGATGCGGATTAACGAATCAACCAAGTTTGAGTCGGCCTTTGTGTCTGTAGAAATACCTCAAAACTCTTCCGTTATGCTCGCCTCGCTGAGCGGAAGCAAGCTCGGAATATGGGTTGCCCATCGTGAAGGACGATTCGACTTCCCTTACGATGATAGTGCCTATCACATTGTAGCCAGATATAACTATGATGCCTATCCCGGCAATCCAAACGGATCGCCGGGAGCTGTGGCCGCCATTTGTTCCGCCGACGGACGCCACTTAGCCATGATGCCTCACCCAGAGCGAGCCATCTTCCCCTGGCAATGCGGATATTATCCGGAGAACAAACAATCTGACTATCTCACCCCATGGATTGAAATATTTATTAATGCATATAATTGGATTATCAACAAATGAAAAAAACGATTCTATTAATCATGTGTCTCGCGATGCCTCTTTTGACGGCACGCGCCCAGGGAGGCTTAGCCTTCACGCCACGCGCTGGGCTTAATTTGGCGACTATTGTTCCTACCTCCGGAGGTTCGCTAAAGCCGGGGCTTAATTTCGGTTTCACCGCCGATTACATGTTCAACGCGCAATGGGGAGTGGAAACCGGCTTGCTGTATTCAATGCAAGGCGCAACTTTCAACCAGCTCTCTCCTAGTCTCGACTATCTGAACATTCCCCTACTGCTGAAGTTTTACTTCACGGATTATCTCATCGAAAGCATGGGATTTTATATCGTTGCCGGGCCGCAAATAAGCCTGATGGCTGTGATGGACAAGGTTGGATACACAACCGACTTTGAAGGTAAACTAATGCCCGACGCCATCACAAAGCCTATCGACTTTGGAGCTGTTATCGGAATAGGATACGAACTCGATACCGGATTGAGCTTCTCCGCCAATATTAATTGGGGGCTTGCCAATATCGTGAACGATTCCTACAAAGCATATACAACCGCTGGGCAGGCAACAAGCGAGCAGGTTATACAGCGCGACAAAGCTTACACGAATCTGGTCTTTCAACTGAATTTCGGATACCGGTTCACTTTGTAATAGCGCTTTTAATCGCTTAAAACGGAAAAGGCCGCTGACTTTATAGTGCAGCGGCCTTTTTCTTTCTCGAAGATTCTCAATCCAAGCCTTTAGATCACGGATTTTAGCTCCTCCAGAAGCCTCTTCACTCGCTCCCTCTCATTCCCTTTACCGATAATTTCGATCGGAACGTAGCCGCAATAACCGCTGCGGCGAATAATATCCATAACACGAGGCACATCGGTTTTCGTCTCAATCCCATTTATAAATACCGTTTCCTTCACTTGCCACGTGACGGCATATCCAATCGTTTGCTCAATCTCGAGATACGGGTCGGTTCGATAACTGCCTATATCCAGCATTAAGCCTACGGCTTCGGAGCGAATCAACGAGAACAACTTCTCAACATCGGCAGCCGTCTTGAGAAAATCGTTGTGATTCTGAACCGCAATCACGATGCCATACCGGCGAGCAACTTCGGCACATTCGTCGATGGATGCAGCCACTCGGCGAGCGGTTTCATCCCAGCTCGATCCCTGAGGAACGCCGCCTCCGGCAAAGATCCTCAGCGTCGACGCTCCAAGCTTGGCCGCTACAACTATCCATTCCTTCACCAACTGCTTCTCCTTTTCAAGAGCAGCCGGATCTGCAACCGTGAAATCATTACGAACTCCAGTACCGCATATCTGAATACCACGACGGAAAGCGCGGTACTTCGTGCGATAAATCTCATCATCCGACGGAACCGCCGGATACGTGCTGAAGTAATAACCCGTAATATCCAGCGCAGCATAGCCCAGCGATGCGGCATAATCAATCACACTCTCCAACGTTTCGCTACCCTCGCTAAGCGGACTATTGAACGAATACAAATTCAGGGCTATTTTAACCGAACTCCGCTCGCTTATATTACCAACCGTTTTTTGCGCCGCAATCGCAGAGCTAATAAGCATAGCAGAAAGAATAAGGAGGCAAATGTTTTTCATGATGCAGAAATCTAAAAGGGTAAATCTTCTGAAGGCTCAGGCGGAGGGAACTCCGGCGCCTCGCTCGACGACTGATAAACAACTCCCGACGGCTGAATGGGCTCAGGCGCATTATCCTTCCGACCTTCCGACCGCGACACTTTCCAGGCATTTATATTCGTGTACCATTTGCCGTTAAATTCGCGACTTTCAATGTCGAACGATACCGTAATACGCTCCCCCTGCTGAATATTAGACTGCGAGATTTTATCCGCTCCAAAAATCTGAAAGCACACTTTCTTCGGGAACTGCTCCTCGGTTTCTATAATATACTCTTGCTTCTTCCACTCATTGCCGGCCCTGCTCACTCCCTCTTGCAACGCAAGAATGGCAACTACTTTTCCTGATATTTCCATAAAAAATAATATTAAATTGTTTGATTTACTATGTCGGCAAAGATACTTATTTGGAGTCAGTGTGCGACACTGTTGGCGATTGCGCCGAGCTGTTGGGAGCGGCCGAAGTCGTAGCCGCCGAAGCCGTCTCAGTCGCAACATCCTCCTTATCTTCCTTTTTTTTGCGATGAAATCCGCGGTGAGCCAATACAAATTGCGCCTGGTGAATGGCTGCATCAACAACTTCCTTCACGGCGAGCAAATCGTGGCTTATGACAGCATCCTGGGCTCCCATTTCGTTGGCCGTCCAAGACACATTCGCACTGTCGATCAAAGCGGCAAAAGCGGCGTCGACATCGAAGCGCACCTCCGAGAGCCTGCCCATCTCGGCCACGTGCTCCCTGCTGATCGAACGCTTTTGATGCAGCTCCATGAAGTTGTCATGCACGGCCTTCATCCTGTTTATATAATGAGCAAGGTCGATGAACAGAGCCGATGAGAGGGTTTGCGTAGCCTGCTGATAAACCGCAGTCTCGCAATCTTGGAGGAAGTTGGTCATAGCGCCGCTCATATCGTAATAATTCATTTCGGGCAAGTCCTTGTACGTGTGATGCAGGAACTTCAGCCTGTCGGCAGCATGTTTCACATCAGCGCCAGGCAGCAAATCGGCCATTTCAATGCATCTCCAAAGGAAAATGAAATAAGCCACCCTTTCATCGTTCAATCGAGCAATATCAGGCGTAAAAATCGAAGCCTGGCTCCGCTTGAACAAGGTATCCTCCACCGCAAAAGAGCTTTTCAAAGCATCCAACATCTCCTTCATCGTCGGCAAATTATCCAGCAAAGCCTCCAGAGGAATGATGATAGAAGACTCATAAAAATTGAAATGCTCTCCTATGTAAAGAGTTTTCAAAACGGTTTTGAACGGTATCGCAATAAACTTCTGCATCTATTTTAAATTTTGTTCTGTAATTAATAGGCTACAAATATAAAGGAAATAATTTTAAACCTTTTCGATATCGCAAAATGTTGCGAGAAATCTTTTCATGGCTTTTCGACGTCGCGATCCTTTACGAGAAATTATCTCAGGCTTTTTCGATGTCGAAAAGCTTTGCGAGAAATAATTCCGGCCTTTTTCGACATCGAAAAGCTTTGCGAGAAATAATTTCAGATCGTTGCGACATCGAGAAAGTTTACGAGAAATAAATTCAAGCCGTTGCGATATCGAAAAGGCTTGCGAGAAAACATCTCAGACCGTTGCGATATCGAAAAGGCTTGCGAGAAATAGTTTCAGACCGTTGCGACATCGAAAAGGTTTGCGGGAAATAATTTCAGACTTTTGCGATATAGAGATGTAAGCATGCTGTTTTTCTGAATGGATTGCGAGAGGAAAAAGGGCTAAAATCAGGGCTGAGGCATCGGCTCCAGCTCAAGAAGCTTTGCGGGGCCGAGGAGGCCGGAGGGGAGGGGCTGCCAATGGCTGAAGGTTTCGTTGCGATAGTGGATGCCAACGAAGTTGATTTCGCGGAAGATGCGCCATTCGACGCCGCGACGGTCGTAGTCGGAGATGCGGTTGGCGGGGAGGTTGGTGACGGATATTTCGATGCTATTTTCGCCCTCGCGCAGCAGATGGCCTACGTTGATCTCGAAGGGAACGGCGAATAGAACGCCTGCATGCTGCCCGTTCACCGTAACGGAGGCGCTTTCGCGAACGTCGCCAAGGCAGAGGCGGTATTCCATGCCGACCGATTTGCGGAGGATGAAGCTTTTTGCATAGAGGGCTGTGCCGCGATTGACGCTGAGGCTGTCGCCTGGGATTTCTGTCCATGAGATTGGCTTGTCGATCAGGTATGCGGAGGATTCGAGGGGCGGATCGCTCTCGATGAAATGCATGCGCCATTCGGATTGGAGATCTACGGCCCTGCCTGTGGGCTTAAAATATTCCCAGTTGGAGGCCGCGGAGTTCGGACGGTCAAATGTTTTGAGGATAAGGGATTCTCCGGGGCGAAGCTGCATGTATACTTCGGTTGCTCCCTGATTATTCCGGAGGATGGCATTCCCCATTTTTCCGCTCATGGGATCGTAAAAAATTGCGCTTGCCGGATTTGTTCCGAGCCGTACCCATCCGTCGACGGCCTGGTTGCGAAGCATTGAGAAGAAGTAGATATGTCCATGCTCGTGCCGGCGACGGATCATTGTGCCGCTTTTATCGCTTACGAAGGATTCGGCTCCGGCTTCGAAACCTTGGGGAATGATGGTTCCGGCGCCGGCGGTTACGGTTTTCTCCCGCATCAGTTGCTCAATGATTTTCGCCATCTCCTGGCGTCGTTCCTGCATGCGGTAAAGGCCGGGCACGTCGCTTGGATAATCGCCTGCGAAGTATATACGGGCTCCCTGGCTGGCCATATTCCTGATGTGCGCAAGTGTTTCGGGAGGCATCCGCTTAACGCGAGGAATAATCAGGCTCTTATAAAGGCTGCCGCCTGAGGTACGGATAAATCCGTTTTCAACGGTACTGCTGCGGATAAAGCGGTCGGAGATATAGTCGACGTCATAGCCGGCAGCCATTATGGTATCGACGTCGGCGTAAAATTCGGCTAAGCGTTCGCGCATGCCGTGGATTGGGAAGGATAGGAAATGATTGCCGCGATGCTCGTGCCAAATGTCGTAGAGGGGAAAGTAGAGGAGGAAATCGGCGTCGGGTTCGCCGCTTTGGAGGAAGGATTGGGCGCGAGCGATGTATTGGAAGAATGCGGGAGCGTCGCGCCAGATGGTGTTGGTTGGCGACATGTCGACGGCGGCGTAGAATTTCCATCCCGGCCAGGGGGCGTCTTGCGGAGAATAGGTTGATCCGTGGAAAACGACGCGATTAACTCCGGAGGCCAGCATGAGGTCGAGCTCCGGCTTGCACTGCGAGAGCGAGGTTCGGAAGTGCTCTGTGAGCCAGGTGAAGGTCTCAGCCGAAGTGAATCGGCGCCCTGCCAGGTGTGCTGCGGATGAAGCAAATTTCAGCGCCGCCGGATCGCCGTCGTTCACTTTACGGATAGAATCGCG